>DBEWTI010000052.1:0-7664 GCA_048205975.1 Collinsella sp. | reverse complement strand
TAGTAGACCACGGCCGCCACCAAAAACGGTTCAAAGGCCCGATAGGTGAGCGCTTGCACGCTCTGGGCGGCACGCATCATGTCCATCAGGCCGATAGTTGCCACCAGCGAGGAGCTCTTGAGAACCGTGATCACTTCGTTAACCAGGGCGGGGGCAATCGAGCGCATCGCCTGCGGAACAACGATCTTGCGCATCATGGGAACATAGCGAAGCCCGATGGCCCGAGCGGCATCGTACTGACCCCGGTCAACGCCCTCGATACCACCGCGCACCGTCTCGGACACCGTCGCTGAGCCGTTAAGCCCCAGCGTAATGACACCGGCGACAAACATCGAAATTTTAAAGCCCGTGAGCTGCGGCGTCGCAAAGTACGCCAAAAAGAGCAGCACGATAAGCGGCACGCCGCGAAAGATAGAGGTATAGAAGTTGAGCACCGCACGCAACGGACGACAGGGTAAAACCTTGAGCACGGCAATAAGAAAGCCCAGGGCAAGCGCTATGACCAGAGCGGCGGCCGTCACTTGACAGGTCACGACCAGGCCGCTCATAAACATCGGTAGATATGGTTCTAGCAGTTCAAACTTCATCAGCATGCCCTTGGCGCGCGCCGCATCGGCTCGCTATTTTCCGGCAACCGTCGACGTGCCGGAAGCGGAATAGTCTCCGTTCCACATAAAGTCGGCGCCCACATACTGCTTGATATAGCCGTCGATGGTGCCATCCTCGAGCATCTCGCCGATGCATTCGTCAAGCGCCGCGACAAAGCCGGCACCCTTCTTGGCCATCAGGCGGTACACGCCCACATGACCGCTCGTCTCGGAACGATCGAGCAGGCCCAGCACCAGGCCCTCGTTCGCATCACGCATGGACTGGCCCTCGGCGCCGTCGCACAGGTAGGCATCGATGCGCCCGGCGAGCACCTCTTGCAGGCACTGGTCGCCGCCGTCGTACGTGTGAATATCGGCATCGGGCATGACCTTGGCGATGAACTTGTTCTGCACGGTGCCGGTGGTGCAGGCGATGGACTTGCCAGCAAGGTCCTCGACGCGCTTGACAGGATCGCCGCCAAGTGTGAGAACGCCTACGAGCGGCTGATAATAGCCGCGCGTGAAGTCGTACGTCTGCTCGCGCTCTTCGTTGGAGCTCATCGCCATGGTAAAGGCCTTGTCATCGCTCTGCACCGATGCAAGCGTGGCGGCAAAGTCCTGCGGCTCAAAGTCGTAAGAAAAGCCCAGGCGCGAGGCCATCTCGTCGGCAATGGCGATATCCAGGCCGACAACCTTCTGCTTGCCGTCCGACTGCGTCTCCAGATGGCGATAGGGCGCGAAGGCATCGTCGCCCACAAAGGTGAGCTTGGCGCCTTTGATATCGTCGCCCGCACCCGCAGCAGAACCAGCGGCAGAGCCCTTGTCAGCGCCATTGCCAGCGCAACCGCTCGCCGCAACCATTGCTGTACCGGCAAGCAAACTCAGGAAATCACGACGAGAAACAGAGCGAGTCATACCAAAGCCTTTCAATCTACGTTCAAAACGGCTTCTATTGTAGACACTCCACTGTTGAGCGCGCAGCCCAGCCGCATTAAAGCCACCACAAAGGGGGACAGGCACCTTTGTGGTGGCTTGGGCTCCAGCGTTTACCCAGATAAAACCTGCCACAATAAACCTGTCCCTAATTGGAAGGTTTTGACACCCTAGGGGCGGGCGATGCTACAATCTGGCTTGTACTTGAAACGCATCAAAGGGGCCGCTATGGCAAAGGCAAAAATCAGCGATGTCGCGCGCGAGGCGGGAGTCTCGCTGGGCACGGTTTCCAACGCGCTCAACCATCCCGAAAAGCTGCGCCCCGAGACCCTTAAGCTCATCAACGAGACCATCAGTCGCCTTGGCTACCTGCCCAACCAAAGCGCCCGTCAGCTCGCGGGCGGCACCACCAAGTCCTTTGGCCTGGTCCTCCCCCGTCTCGACCACGGCTTCTCGCTCCAAATTGCCAGTGGCGCCCATAACGAGGCCCGAAAGCACGGTTACGACCTACTCATCGCCAACGCCGATAACGACGATATTCTCGAGGACCATTACCTGCGCTATTTTATGGGCACGCAAATGTCCGGTGTCATGGTTCAGCCCATGACGTCCCCCGACTGGCACCCCGCCATGACCAAGATGCCCGTGCCAATCGTCCATCTGGACATCCACTGTTCCGAGCCAGGTTACTACGTGGCCGCCGACAACGAGGCGCAGGGGCGCATTATCGCCGAGCTCGCCATCGCCCGCGGCGCACGCCATATCACCGTTGTGGGTAGAGCGGCATTCATGCAGCTCACCCTGCGCGTACTCGGCATTCACAAGGCCCTCGCCCTGCATCCCGATATCAAAATTGAGGTCATTGATGCCGGAGAGTGGAATACCGCAGCCGACGGCTACAGCATTGGCGCTCAGATTGCCGGGCGCCCTGCCGACGAACGCCCCGATTTTGTCATCGGCCTGACCGACGTGTTGGCCTCGGGCGTTATCTCGGCATTGGTCGACAAAGGCATCTCCGTCCCCGAGCAGGTTCGCGTGGCCGGATGCGACGGCAACCCGCTTGCATGGAGTGGGTCGATCCCCCTCACCACGGTGGCACCCCCGGGCTACGAAATTGGCCGCAAGGGTGTCCAGCTGCTGATGGAGCAAATCGAGAACAAGGTTCCGACAAAGACCAAACATATCCACGTCGGCTCTGCAGCGCGCACCGTCACCGCAGTCACCGCCGCCGAGGACATCAACCGCCAAGAACTCGTGCGGCCGTTCCTCCTCGAGCGCGCCAGCACCCAGGCAAGCAGCCACGCCGAAGCCACCGCCATCAACCTCGGTGCCTACCTGTAGCAAAAAACGCCACAGCGGAAACAGCCCCGCTGCGGCGCTTTTTACTGGCCCCACGCCCATTAGCCAAGGCTGCAGCTACGGAGATTTACGGAATTCAATCCATATTTTTATGAGTTGTTTTGATAAAATGGATTCAGTTCCATATTTTTTGTAATTTCATATAAATATTGATTTTGTTCCAATGTTATCAGACCCAGGGAGAGGCTTTATGGATTTGATTGACCGCAAGCAGTACCTCGACTGGCTCATTTCGTGGAAAGACTCGCATGTTATCAAGGTCGTTTCGGGCGTGCGTAGGTCAGGCAAATCGAAGCTATTCGAGATTTACCGTGGTCATTTGCGCGACCATGGAACCACAGATGCCCAAGTCATATCCCTCAACTTTGAAGATCTGGAGTTCGAGTCTCTTACGTCGTATAGAGCGCTCTACGACTACGTTTCCGCCAGACTCGTCCCCGATAAGATGAACTTTGTTTTTTTGGACGAGATACAGCATGTCGAGCACTTCGAAAAAGCCGTCGACAGCCTATTTATCAGGGATAATGTCGATCTCTACATAACCGGTTCCAACTCCTATCTGCTCTCGAGCGAGCTGGCAACCTTACTATCCGGTCGCTACGTAGAGCTCAAGATGCTGCCCCTCTCCTTTAAAGAGTTTTGCTCGGCAAAAACCAATGGCGGAAAGGCTCCTACCCAGCTGTTTGACGAGTACATCACCCGGGGCTCCTTTCCCTTTATCGCCGGAACGGGTATCCAGGGCCCCCAGGCGCGTGATTACCTTATGAGTCTCTACGACACCATAGTCATACGCGACGTTATCGAACGCTTGAAGGTCTCGGACGTCTCGACCCTGCGCGATATCACCAAGTTCCTACTCCATAACATCGGAAGCCGAACCTCGGTTAAAAAAATCTCCGACACGCTCTCGTCCAACGGCAACAAAACCGATCAGAAGACCGTCGCCAAGTACCTCAAAGGCTTAACAGACAGTCTCGTACTGTATTCAGCGCCGCGCTACAACGTACGCGGTCGACAGCTTCTAACAACAAACGGCAAATACTACGCCGTTGACCTTGGACTTAGAGGCGCTCTTGTCAAAACTCAGAGCAGCGACATCGGTCATATTCTCGAAAATGTCGTCTATCTCGAGCTTCTACGCCGCGGATACGACGTCTACGTGGGCGATATCGATGATGGGGAAATCGATTTTGTTGCCCTAGGCTCAGACGAGACGGCCTATTTTCAGGTTTCAGCCACCACGCTCGACGAAACCACCCTCAACCGCGAGTTGGCCCCCTTTAAGAAAGTCCGAGACAACTATCCCAAGACGCTTCTTACGCTCGACACGCTATTTGCTGACGCAAACTACGAAGGAGTTCGCAAGCGCAACGTAATCGACTGGCTCTTGGAGTAACTTGTAACGTCCAAAGCCCCGCCAACCCCTTGCCAAGGCGGCTGCCTCGATTATTTAAAGCACAAAGCCCCTCTTATCGGCCAAACTGCAGTCTTGGTGAGATAAGAGGGGCTGGCCGTATCAGCGCTTCCGCGCGGGCGCCGCTGTCGTCACCGCTAGCGGCAGACGACGCCCACGGGCGCATTCGGGATCTTGGATATAGATGCGGACACCCAGCTAAGCGGTTGGCCGCATCTTTAAAATGCTATTGAAATGGCTCAGGTGCAGAGTCTAGCGCACGGCCTTGACCGCCGCCGTCAGATCGAACAACGTATCGAGCACAGCCTCGCAGCCATCCACCACGTCCTGCGGCAGCGGCACGATATCGGGGACGGCAAAGACGTGGCAGCCGGCCGTGATGCCCGAGACGCAGCCGTTGCGCGAATCCTCGACCACGGCGCATTCCTCGGGGACAAAGCCCGCGCGCTCGCAGGCGAGCAGATACATCTCGGGGTCGGGCTTGCCGTGCACGACGTCCTCGCCACACGTTACCGTTTCAAACTTGTCAAAGAGACCGACCATCTTAAGGTTGTGCTCGGCCGTGGCATGACGCGATGACGTCGCAAGGCCCACGTGATAGCCCGCAGTCAGCAGCTCGTCCAGGCACTCGGCGGCACCGGCCTTAAGTTCCAGTTCGGTCTTGACCATCTCGTCGCGAATCTCCTTGTGACGACGATAGATCGCCTCAGCGGTTTCTCTGCTGCCGTAATGCACCTCAAGGATGTCCATGACATCGGGCAGCGTGCGACCGATAAACTGATGAATCAGCGTGTCATCAATCGCGACACCCAGCTCAGCAGCGGGCGCTTTCCATGCCTTGATGCCCAGACGCTCGGTATCGACCAGCGTTCCGTCCATGTCAAAAATAACAGCCTTGATCATATCGGTCCCCCATCGACTCTCGCTGTCGCATTGCCGCAACTCTACCGCATTTGACAACTTGTATATAACGTATATACCATATTGCGCTTTCGTTACATAGGTAGAAATCTTATGACAAGCAGCTCGGTAGGATTATAGTTTTCGACCGAGTACATATTGGTAAGGAACGTTTCATGCTTTCAGACACCACCGCACCTGCAGAGGAGCTTCAGGACAAACTCGCAGCGCTCGAACAGCTGCTTTTGGCATACGGACGCGTCGCCATCGGCTTTTCCGGTGGCGTCGACAGCAGCTTTTTAGCCGCGGTCTGTGCCCGCATCATGCCGGCCAGCACGCTTCTCGTTCACCTCACCACGCCGCTCATCGGCACGCCTGAACAGGCTTCGTTTGAGCGGTCCGTTGACGGGCAAGCCAATGAGGAGCCGCATTTTAAGCTCCCTGTGCTCAATCTTTCGGTCGATCAGTTGCAGCTCCCCCAAGTAGCCTGCAACGATGCCAATCGCTGCTACCACTGTAAGCAGGCCGGCTTTACCGCCATCGTCAACCACGCCAAGTCGCTCGGCTTTTCCACCGTCATCGATGGCAGCAATGCAAGCGATCGCGGTGACTACCGCCCTGGCATGCGCGCCGCAGAAGAGCTCGGCGTACGCTCCCCTCTTATGGAGGTCGGCTTTACCAAGGACGAAGAGCGCGAGCTGTTGCGCGCATGGGGCTATCCCGTTTGGAACCTGCCGGCGGGAGCCTGTCTTGCCACGCGCGTCCCCACGGGCGAGGAGCTTACGCGCGAGAAGGTCTCCCTGATTCGCGCCTGCGAGGATTACCTGCACGATCTCGACCTGGCGCAGGTACGCGCGCGCTTGGTCGGCGGCTGCATGCATATCGAGGCTGCACCCGCAGATGTCACCAAGATCGCCGCTCTCGGCGGTGCCGCCGTCGACGACAAGGGCAAGACCCCGTTGCCCGCCGCCATCGAGTCCGCGCTGCGCGAGCTGGGCTGCGCCCACATCTCCCCCGAGGTCACCCCCTACATCCACGGCAATATGAACCTTTAGGTTACGCCGTTTTACAAACGGCGTAACTGCTCGGCGCTGCGCAGGCCCCGGGCACGGCAATCTGACGTTCAACTTCACGGGCGCGACCAAAAGGTCAGCGCCCGCTTGTTTCACGTCACCTTACCGCACCCGGAGCCCGCTCGCTCGCATATGCTCAACCTGCACTGCGTTAACTGACCTGCCAAAAAGGGACAGGTTTGTTTTGGCAGGTTTTATCTGGGGAAATATCGCGAGGCAGTCGCTCCCCTAGCACCCATCTAACTTCGAGAGGCACTAGAGAGGCGACCCGGCTGCATCTACTTCTTCCGATATCGGCGGTTACGACTCGTCGATGAACCCATTACTTCGATGAGCCCTTTATCCGCCATTTTTGGCAGATGGTAACGGACAGACGAAATTCTGACCCCCGATGCAACCGCTATTTCTCGCGCCGTCATATCCACTTCGGCGCTGAGAGCCTCCAGGATCCTATCCGCCGTCGAAGCTGACGGTTCTCTGTTCCTATCGATAATTTCGAACGTGTCTTTGCCGCATTTTGACAGGGCATGTTTATCTACAAGGTCCCCGCAGATCAGACGAATGTCATCCGAATCCCACTTCAGGGCCTCTCGTATTTTTTGAACATCGCATACGCACCCATGCTCCCGCATAAACATGAGCAATGTTTCTTCGCGATCCGTCAGCTCGGCGCCCACATGGCCCTGAATCCACGTGCGGTTTTCAGCAAGCTCCACCCCGTGCCGGGAAAGCAGCACCGTAAACGAATCGGCCTTAACGATAAATTTCGGCCTGCCAAGCGAACGAGACTCCATCTCGCGAATCATAGCCGGGATACCAGATCCCTGGCTTTCCGCAACGGCCCCCTCGGCATGCTCTAACGGCGTCGCCCCCATTAGGCTCATGAGCTTTGGGTTTCGGCAGCGCGATTCCCCGTCTGCAAGATTGTCCACCGTCTTTCCGCCCCAAAGCCCGCCAGGGTTTTTGATCTCTATTCTGTCTGGATAGATATCGACACTCACGGCCTGCCCCACAAACATGGGCGAATATTCTCGATGGATGCAGGCATTTGCCAAGGCCTCGCGCAAAACCTCCTGGGGAACTTCCCAATCCTCCCTTCTGCCAGCGCCTTGCACTATCGTCGCTTTGCGCAAGTTTCGTCCAATCGCGGCAAGGGCATCTTCGATGCAAGCCGGAATCGGGCCATCGCACAACTGGCGGTCAATAAACCGGGGTTGCCCGGGTGCAGATTTTTCCACATCGGAATGAACGGCGACATCGATCATCAGTTTGGGATAGAACTGCTGGGGGTAAATTCCCGCCGACAGAAGCCCCGCGAGCTTCACGGCACCATCCTTTGTAGTGATATTGAGTCTGACCAGCTGCTTTTCCAGCGTATCGGCCCCGCGCAAAACGCGC
>DBEWTI010000029.1:0-5806 GCA_048205975.1 Collinsella sp. | reverse complement strand
CCGCTGTCCATTTGCGTTGAGCAGCCCGTCATTACGCCATCGATGATCAACAACTACGTGAAGGTCGGCCTGGTGCCTGCTCCGGTCAAAAAGCAATATGGCCGCGAGCAGATTGCCCGCCTGATCGCTATCTGCCTCTTTAAGCAGGTGCTACCTATTGCTGCGGTGCAGGCACTCTTTAACATTCAGCGTTTGAGCTATGATGCCCCGACGGCTTTCGATTCTGTGGTCGATCAGCTCGAGGCATCGATTCGTTCGGCGTTTTCCGTCGAGCAGACGCCGGTTCCCGATACGGCGCATCAGATAACGCGTGAGTCGCTGCTTGTGCGCAGCGCGGTTTCATCCTTTGTTTCGAAGGCTTACTTGATGAGCTATCTCAAGTTCAACGGGTTTAATAGCTAGCCGACGTATAAAACGGGCGGGACAAAGAGCCATCTGTCGCTTTGTCCCGCCCGTATTTTTCTTGGTTGGACTTTATTTGCCCGAAGCTACGCCCATGCCGTAGCCGATGATGAGGCCGTGCATCTCGGCGTAATAGGAATCCAGGCCGTTGCAGGGCATGATGATAGTCTTGGAGCCTGGCCAGCGCTCCACAATTCGGCTGGCAAGTGCTTGGGCGCCTGCCTCATTCTCGACATGGTCGATAACGACCTCGCCGCCCGTAAAACCTTCGGCTTCCATGGTGTCGATGATCTTGTTGAGCATCTTCTTTTCGCCACGCGTGTGCCCGACGAGCTCGATTTTACCGGCCTCACTCGCCGTGCCCAAAATGCGGACATTGAGCTTGCTGGCAATGACGCCGGCTGCCTTAGGGATACGTCCGGCTTTGGCGAGGTTTTCGTAATTGCACAAACTGAAGAGGATTTTGCTGTTCTGCTCAAGGCTATCGAAGTATGCGCAAGCGTCCTCGAATGAGACATCCGGATTGCTTGCAAGATAGCGGTCGAACAGCAAGAAAATGAGGTCCATTTTGCCGCCAGCTGCGCGTGAATTGACAAGATGAATATTGCGGTCCGGTTCCTCGGCAAGAACCATATCGCGAGCCGTAGCTGCCGCATTGTAGCTGCCCGACACGCCCTCAGAGATCGGCATGCAGATGGTCTTGTCTGCCAATTTGAAGAGCTCGGCCCACTCCCCTACGCTGGGACAAGCGCTCGAAGAAGCGTTCGTCTCCGCCTGAACAGCGCAGTTGAGCTCATGTACATCGAGCGAAAGGTCATCGACGAATTCACGCTCCCCCACTCGAATTTTGAGGGGCGCAAATGCAAAGGTGGTATGGGGCGCGGTCGGTTGCCAATCGCGGAGGTTGCAGCTTGAATCGGAGATAAGTGCCCAGCTCATAGAGGGTCCTTTCTAATTGTTCATAAACAATTATAGCCTTCTTGCAGACCGATTGGGTCGCTATCTAGTATTCAAAACTAGATAGCGGCCTGCACTAAAGACAAAAGAATGGACCCCATGACTTAAAGCCACGAGGTCCACATTCACACGCTGTGTAAGATGACTTAGTAACGCACGAAGATGTAGTTATTGTTCATGCCGGCGGCAACGGAGCTGATGATAACACCCGTGTTGTAGTCGGAAGCATGAATCATCTGACCACCACCGATGTAAATGCCGGTGTGGTACGAGTTGACCACAACGTCACCGGGCTGCGGATCGGACACACGCGTCCAGCCCATAAAGGTACCCGTGGTGCCCAGGCGGCAATAGCGACCAGTGAGGCAATAGCTAACAAAACCAGAGCAGTCGAAGCTGTTCGGGCCAATTCCGCCCCAGGAATAAGCGCAACCAAGCTTACTGTATGCACGCGAGACAACAGAACCACCATCGACGGACTGGCTCGGAGCAGAAGGCGTCGGAGCCGGAGCAGGCGTGGAGGGCTGCGGCGTCGGAGCAGGTGTCGGCGTAGGAGCCGGAGTGTTGCCGCCCTGGTTGTTGTTATTGCTGGTCTGACCACCGTTGTTGGTGTTCTCGGTCGTACCGGCAGTCTCGTTGCTCACCGTGGCCTTCTCGGCAGTGCTGGCGTTGATGCCGGCCTGCAGCGCGGCGTTGGCCTCGGCCTCTGCGGCAAGCTCGGCCTGCAGCTGCGAATCCAGGGAGTTTACGACGTTCTGGGCTTCAGCCTGCTGGGCGTTAAGCTCGTCGACCTTCTTTTGCGTGGTGGCGACGTTCTTCTCCTGCTCGGCCTGCTTATCGGTGAGCTGCTGCTTAAGCTCCTTGACCTCTTGAATGGTCTGAGCTTGCTTGTCGGAAACTTTGCCGTAGTAGAACAAACGGTTGAGCATATCGCTCAGATCATCGACACCCGTCAAAACCTGAAGCAGGCTCAGACCGCCGGTTTTGTACTCGCCGGCGACATAGGTCGAGAGCTTGGCCTGACCATCGGCGATCTCCTGCTGCTTTTGCGTGATCTCGCCGGCAGTCTGATCGAGCGCCTGCGTCTGCGTGGCAAGCTCATCGTAAATCTGCTGGGTTTGGGTGCCGATCTGCTCGAGTTTCGTACGAGCAGCGGCAAGGTCGGATGCGGTATCGGCGTAGGCAGGAGCCGCGAGGCCCAAGCCCAAAACACAAGCGAGGGTTGCCGTAGCAGCGCAGCGTGCCATGTTTTTGTGCTTGTTTGCTGTGCGCATGTAGCTTCCTTTCCAGTAACTAAGGGTAACGGCTAGTCTACCGTCACCAGGCTAAAGAGCTCCACATCGTCATCAGACGGCGTGAGCTTCTCGCGCGGGTTGAGAAACGCAAGCTCAAGTATACAACCGTAACCGATAAGCTTTGCGCCCATATCTCGCACCAGTTTACCTGTTGCCTCGACGGTTCCGCCCGTTGCGACCAAGTCGTCCAGAATCAACACGGTATCTTTAGAGATGATAGCGTCGGCATGGATCTCAATTGAATCGGTGCCGTACTCGAGCTCGTAGCTCTGGCTTACGGTCTCGCGCGGCAGCTTGCCCGGTTTACGTGCGGGAACAAAGCCGGCGCCAAGGGCTACAGCCACCGGTACGCCAACCATAAAGCCGCGAGCCTCGGGACCCACGACCTTGGTGATTCCCATGCCGGCAAAGTGCTCGGCGAGGGTATCGGTCATGGCTTTGAGCGCCTCGGGATTGCCAAAGAGCGGCGTGATGTCTTTAAAGATGACTCCGGGCTCGGGATAGTCGGGGATGTCGACGATTTGAGATTCGAAGTCGTACATTGCATGACCTTTCAATGGGTTGCCGGATAAGCGGCAGCGGTTATTTGCCCGCCGTGGCGGTGCCGGAGTGCGAAGGGGCGACGACCTTGAGCGGCTTTACGAGAGAATCCTCGTGCGAAGCCGGCGCGGCAGTTTCTTCGTTTTTGGTCTTGGTGGACTCGGAGCGAGCGATTTCCTCATCGAGTGCATCGATGTCGGCGTCCTCGACCACGGCGTTGAGCGACTCAAAAACGCGGTTCTTGAGCAGCGCAGTGTGCACGCCCTCCGTCAGGTCGTGAAGCTTCTTAAACGCACGCTCGAGCTTGGCGTCGCGCTCGTCATCGGAGGTATCCATTCCGAGCATGCTCACGAGCACCTGCTCAAACATCGAGGATTCGCGGTTGGCGGAAGACACGTACTGACGCAGGTTGCGCGGCTCGATATGGAAGCGTGACAGCTCGGAGCAGTAGCGGATGATCGGAAAATCGCGACCATCGACGAGCTCACGGTTCTGCGGACTCTTGATGATGCGAATGAGGTCGTTCTCGGCGAGCGAGCGGATAAACGAGATCTCGACGCCCAGCATATCGGGAATGGTCTCGATGGGATGCAGCTTTTGCTTGGTCTCCTTGGGCTCCGTCTTGAGCGGAACATCGGACAGCAAGCCCACCTCGTAAGCGAGCGTTGACAGGTCCGTGGCGTTTTCCAAGCGCTGCTTAATCACGTTGAGCGGCATGTAGCGGGTCTTCTGCAAGTGCAGGATGACCTCCAGGCGATCAACGTCCTCCTTAGAGTACTGACGGTATCCCTTAGGCGTACGATGAGGGGTAATGAGCCCCTCATCTTCTAGAAATCTAATTTTTGAGTTCGAAAGATCGGGGTATGCGCCTCGAAGTAGGTTGACGACTTGGCCGATACTCAGATAGTTGCGTTCGGCCATGCCCTACTCACCGGTTTCGATGCGCTCCGGCGTGCTCTCGTGGTAGATGAGCGTAAACGTACCGATCTGGACGGAAGAACCATCGTGCAGCGGGGCCGCGTTGACAATGGCGCCGTCGACCCAGGTGCCATTGAGCGAGCCCAGGTCCTCAATGCGAGCGCCGAGGCCCTCGCGAATAATGCGCGCGTGGCTACGCGAAACGGTCATGTCATTGAGGAAGATGCCGTTCGCAGGATCGCGGCCGATGGTGGTCACGTCGTCCTCGAGCTCAAAGGCGGCACCAGTCTGCGGACCCTTGACGATGGACAGAACGGGTGCGGTGATGCGCACGTTGGCCATGAGGTCGGGAACGGTGACGTCGCTTGAAGGCACGCGGAATACGCAGGTAGCGTCAGCAGTCTTATCATTCTGAGGCATATTGTTAACCATGTTGTCCATGACAACCCCTAACTTATCGCGGACGTGCCGCAAATAATGAACCGTACGTAATCATACCCCAACGAATCAGTCTTCGATTTCAGGGTTCAGAAAGTCGATGTCCTCGTCTTCGGGATGCGCGAGAGCCTGTTTAATGGCCACTCCGCCCTTAATGGAATAGATGACAGCCGTGAGCATGGAGAAGATCACGCCGCCGTACACAAAGTAGATGCCGAGGGGCACCGAGCTTCCGTTGAGGCCTGGGAAGGCCGTAAGGGTTGAAGGTAAAAGGTGCAGGCCGTCAACAACGGGGAACCCGAGCAGCATGAGCGAGAAGCCGGTCATGAGCAGCGCAGTGGCAATCTTTCCGGGAAAGACGACATCGATGGGGCGACGGTGATAATGACGCACGATAAGCGTGCCGATGCCCAGATAGATGTCGCGGCCAATAATGAGCACGCAGACCCAGATGGGCAGCTCTCCGCGGACCACCAGCCCAAGTACGCCGGTGAACAGCAGCGCACGGTCGCAGATGGGATCCATGACCTTGCCGAGCCACGAGACCGTCTTGGTCATGCGGGCGATCTGACCGTCCATCCAGTCGGTAGAGGCGGCAACGGCGTAGATAACGATGGCGATGACGCGGTTGTTATCCGTCACAAACAGGTACAGAAATACCAGGGTGAGGATCAGGCGCGTAAAGGTGATGAAATTGGAGATCGTAAAGATCTTATTCGACGGGTAATCGGAAGTGCCGATAAGCTCCTTTTTGATCTTCTTTTTGATGCCCACAGGACTCCCCCGCTGGTTAACGACAAAACTTTCGATACTATACCCGTTCCGGCGATGTCTATCCAGCGTAAGCATAGAGAGTCCAGACATATGGAGGATGCTACTGGGTTGTGCGGGATTCTGCATTTGTGTACATCAGCCTCCAAATATGACATTTTTCGGCATCTTTGATGGCTGATGTACACGCTTTGATTCGGTGATTACATCGATCGGGAAAGTTGTTGCCTTAAGCAAATTAATCATGATGTGCGGGTCGAGAAGGGCTGGCGCCAAAAGAGCCCAACGGCCGTTACGGCTTCGTTAGAAACGCGCCCCACCATGGATAGTGAACCCGAAAGGTAAGGCGCGCGGTCACGGTGACTCGGCCCGCGCTCCCGGAAGAGAAAGGATAAACCCATGGGTTACATGCTCGAGACGCGTGGGCTCACCAAGCGCTTCGGCCGCGGCAACCAGGCGCAGGACGCCGTGGCCGACGTGAGCCT
>DBEWTI010000026.1:0-3200 GCA_048205975.1 Collinsella sp. | reverse complement strand
GGGCTCGACTGCTGTGTCCGGGCCGAGGAGCTCGCATGCGACGAGCTGAGCCGTGTCCATAGCTCGACCTAAGGGCGAAGAGACCACTTTGTCGGGAACGACGTTGTGGGCTTTGAGCCACGCGGCTGCCATCCCGGCTTGCTGACGGCCCAGGTCGGTCAGCGGTGAATCGCAGCGGCCCTGGACCAGCTTTTTGACGTTGAACTCCGTCTGACCGTGGCGGAGTAGATACAGCTTCTTCATGCTCTCCCCTTCTACACCAGTTGCTTTATCGGCGCGGCCCTACTCGTGGGTATGGCCGACATAGTCCTCGTCGATCGTAATCTTGGCAATCGACTTGGGATATTCCGATTCGACCCGTTGTGCCAGCGTGCGCTTTAGGTCCTCGGCGCTCATCGCCAAATCCGAGGGTCGCACGCAGTCAAAAATCACATTGGTGTGCGTGGGGCCCGGTACGCAACGCAAGTCGTGGATCGAGAGGCGGCTATCAATCTCCTGAGCCATGGCGTTGATGCGCAGACGCATGCTCGCCACCTTTGGATCGTCGGTCACGATGGGGTCGTAATGGAGCGTGACGATCATACCGTCTTCGTTCCTAAATGCCTGCTCGATGTTATCGAGCGTGTCGTGACTTTCCAGCGGGCTGGCCTCGGCCGCCATCTCGGCGTGCGCACTTGCAAACTTCCTGCCCGGACCGTAATCGTGAACCATAAGGTCGTGGACGCCCAAAACGCCGGGGTAGCTCATGATCTTGTCTCGGATATGTTTGACCAGATTGGGATCGGGCGCCTGGCCCAAAAGCGGGCTCACCGTATCCTGGATGAGCTCAAAACCACTCCAGCCGATATAGGCGCCAACGGCAAGGCCGACCCATGCGTCAAGATTGATATGCGTCACCTGGGAAACAATCGCGCACGCCAGCACGGCGCCCGTGGCTAGGACATCGTTTTTGGAATCCTGAGCGGTCGCATGCAACGTCTCGGACTCAATGCGGTCACCGAGCTTTTGGTTGAGGGCCGCCATCCACAGCTTTACAACCATCGAAAGTGCCAGGACTGCCACCAGGGCAAGCGAGAACTCGACAGGCTCTGGGTTGACGATACGCTCCACCGAGGACTTCACCAGTTCGATGCCAATAAGCAGCACGAGCGCCGCCACAACCAGACCCGAGAGATACTCGTAGCGGCCATGACCGTAAGGATGCTCGGGGTCTGCTGGTTTGCCCGCCAGCTTAAAGCCAAGCACGCTCACGATGTTCGAGCTAGCATCGGACAGATTATTCATGGCGTCCGCCACAATCGAAACCGATCCCGACAGCACGCCAATTACGCCCTTCGCAGCGCATAGTGCCACATTGGCGAGAATACACACCACGCCCGTCAACGTGCCCACGCGCGCACGGTCGCCCTGCGCACGCTTAACAATCCACTCGACCATCTACATCCGCCCCCACGGTACTACCTATATATCTATTGCTCAAACGGATTGTAGTGTAGCCACTTTGCCCCACAGATACAAAAAGGCCGCAACCCACACGGGCCACGACCTTGGAATGTGCCATGCGGAACTGCCCCTTTGTCGATCGATTTATGCGCTTGCTTCGGCCGTGCTCTTCGAGGTTTCGCGCGAATTGGCCCCGTCTTCTGTCGCCTGCCCCTTCGCCGGCACCACGCCAAAGCAGTAGCTCAGCGCCGCAGACACCGCAAATGCCACACCGCCGGCGGCGCAGCACCACAGCAGGTTCGAGATGCCGCCCGTGGCAAAGCCAATGACCATGAGGACATTCGTCATGCCGATGGTATAGGCCGTAACGTGGCCCACGGCCGCAACAAGGCCTCCGACGGCGCCGCCAATGGCCATGCACGTCAGGCACCTGCCATATTTAAAGCCGCAACCGTACAGCGCCGGCTCGCTTACGCCGCCAAGAACACCCGAGATTGAATAGCCCAGCATGAGCGCCTTCTCGTCCTTATCCGCAACGCGAAGCGACGCGCCAAAGGGCATGCCCCAAACGGCGAACGTTGCCATCGTCGCGGCGATCAGAATGCACGAATCCGTTCCCACACTCATAAACTGCGCATAGGCGAGCGATAGGACGACGTTGCTGACGCCCGCGATCTTAAGGAACTCCCAGCTGGCGGCAAGCCCCATGAGCGTGAGCAGCGACACGATGCCACCGGAATTGCCAAGCATAAACATAAGCTGGCCCAACAGCATGCCTAGATAGCTGCCCGCCGGCGCCGTAATACACAGCGAAACCGGAACCATGACAAGCATGGTTGCAAACGGAACGAACGAAAACGTCACGGCCTTAGGGATAACGCGCTGAAAGAAACACTCCACTCGCCATAGCACGGGCACCGAAATGAGAACCGGAATAACAGTCGTCGTGTAATCGTTGACCGGCGCGGGAAGCAGACCATACACGGAAGTCATCGATGCCCCCGTCGTCGATGCGGCATCGACGAGCTTAAGCAGGTCGGGCGCAATCAATACGCCGCCCAACATCATGCCCAACTGCTCCGAGCAACCGAGCTGGCGGGCGGCGGCCCACCCAAGATAAATGGGCAAAAAGTAGTAGCCGGCGTTATAGAGCCAACTGTAGAACAGGCGATAGATTTCGGAATCGGCAGACCACAGGCCCAGCATGCCTTCGCCCATAATGACGGCGACGGTGCGGAACAATGCCGCGCAGACAATAAACGGCAGCGCCGACATCATGCTTTTGGACAGATAGTCCACCACGGCCATGGCGTTTGATGAAACCGTCGTTGTAAACGAGGTGTTAGAAACTTGTGACATGGAACGCCTTTCCCAATGTGACATGCGGGCTGTCCCTTTGTCACATCGTGCGGTACCGACCGATTGCGCGGTACTTTTCGTAGCGGAGGTTTGTGAGGGTCGCGTCGTCGAGCTGCCCAAGCGTATCGAAGGCATCAAATGCCGAGGATATGACGGCGCCGGCGATCTCCTCATGCGACAGGCCCCTATCGTCAACGATGCCGTCGATGATGCCGAGCGCCAGCAGATAGGGGGCCGTGTGGGTAAGCACCTCGGCAGCCTCATTCGCGCGCTCGGTATCCTTCCACAGGATCGACGCACAGGCCTCGGGGCTCACGACCGAATAGGCCGAGCTCGAGAGCATCAGGATGCGGTCGGCCACGGACAGCGCCAGCGCGCCACCAGAGCCGCCCTCGCCT
>DBEWTI010000018.1:0-15486 GCA_048205975.1 Collinsella sp. | reverse complement strand
GGCGGGGCCATTGTGGCCCTTGACAGCGGATTGGGTCATATGAGCGAAAGCCCGCCAGAGCGAGCAAGGTGCCTTGAAACGAGGCGGCATTGACCTTCTGGCCATGCCGCCGAAGTTGAAAGGCAGATTGCCGCCCTGGCGGGCTTGCAGCGTCGAGCTGTTACGCGGTTTGGTAAAACCGCGTAACTAGAAGCCGTGGCGCTCCAGGAAGCGGAAAGCTAGGCGGATCCAGGGACGGACTGCCACCTGTT
Organism: Collinsella sp.; assembly: GCA_048205975.1. GTDB lineage: Bacteria > Actinomycetota > Coriobacteriia > Coriobacteriales > Coriobacteriaceae > Collinsella. The sequence goes on along the minus strand of DBEWTI010000018.1, from coordinate 15,235 downwards.
TGTCCTCGTTATCGACCGCGGTGTTGGCGTTGCCGAGCGAAAGCCCGTGACCACCTTGGTCAAAGACGTGCATCTCGCAAGCGACGCCTTCCTCGGCCATGCGCTGCGCAAACGGATAGACCTGCGCGATCGGCGCCGTCTTGTCGTCGGACACGCCCCACACAAAGGTCGGCGGCATCTGACGCGAAACATGCGTGGTGGGGCAGATACCGGCCAAATGCTCGTCAGTTGCCTCGCCACCCGTCACCATCGACAGGTAGTCGTTGAGAAGATCGCGCCCCGTCTTGCCGCCCGTCTTGGGCACACGCAAGTCAATGCGCGGATCGCGCGTCTGCATGTCGCGCACATAGGCAAAGTCGAGCAATGGATAGCCCAGCACCACGGCATCGGGACGAATGTCGTCCGGACGCGCCCCGGCAAGTGCCGCGAAGGGGCCGGTCTTCCACTGTGTTGCCAGCGAGGCGCAAATCATGCCGCCAGCAGAAAAGCCCACGACGCACACGCGCTTGGGATCGACATGCCACTCGTCGGCATTCGCACGCACCGTGGCAACCATCTTGGCAAGATCTGCCTGGGGGTGTGGAAAGCTCACGTCACCCGTAGAACTCGTGACATAGTTGAGCACAAAGGCCTGGTAACCGTGATCCAAAAACGCAAACGCCACGGGATCCTGCTCATGCGGAGCGATATGCGTAAACGCACCTCCGCCGCAGATAATCACGGCAGGGCGGCGGCCATTCGGTTTATCGGGCAGCGGCTCGGCACCCAAATACGTAAACGTCGCCGGATATTCCTCGGTCGGCTCCTCGCCCCACAGTGCATGGTTCTCGACAATCATATGTGCTCCCTTCGCGCAAATTAAGCGCCCTTGTTTTTCGCCTTCAAGCGTACCCCACTTGAACCCGTGACGCAGAAACACGCCAGCAATAAGTTTCCCTTCAACTGATATATCACATAATCCCAGCTCAGAGGTATCGCTGAGCAGCGTAGAATAGGGGGTGTTGACCAAGCCGCGAAACAGATATGAAACGTTTCCGGCAAACCAAACGCGCGATATGCGCCTATTTAAGTTGGAGGCAACTATGGGTCTGCTCGATTCGCTTAAGTCCACCTTCACCTCGACCGGCGAGGCGTCCGTTCCGCCCGCAGCAAGCTTCGCCACCCGCGAAGGCGTCATCTATGCCCCCGTCAACGGCGTGCTCGTCAACCTGGACGAGGTTCCCGACGAGACGATCGCCTCGGGCATGCTTGGCCAGGGCTATGGCATCGAGCCCATTACCGGCACCATCTATGCGCCCGCCAACGGCCGCATCGGTGCCACCACCGTCACCAACCACTCCATCGGCATGATTACCGAGGACGGTCTTCGCGTGTTCATCCATGTTGGCCTGGGCACCGTGGAAATGAACGGCAAGGGTTTTGCCCGCTTTGTCGAGATGGGTGACACGGTCAAGGCAGGCCAGCCGCTCATCAGCTTCGATCGCGAGGCCATCAAGGCCGCCGGCCACGAGGACATCGTGACCGTCATCGTCTCCGAGCTCGATCGTCTTAAGAGCATCGACCATGTCGGCGAGTCCGGAACGCTTATCGGCGGCAACCCGCTCGTCAAGCTGGGCGACCCGCTGCTGGTAGCCAAGACCAAGTAGCCAGGCCCCGCGCCACACAGCCAAAAGGCACCTCGTCAAGCGCCCGCGACCATTTGGCCGCGGGCGCTTTTCGTTTGAAAAACCATCCCGCCAATGCCTTATCTGTATAGCCCAAATGAGCCGAGCTGCTAGAATATCGAACTGTATGGATAACTATCATTCAACCGCTATGGGAGGATACGTGAACCGCACCAAAATCGCGCAGCTCTATGCCGATGCCGAGTCGCTCGGCGGCCAGACCGTCACCGTCGCCGGCTGGGTCAAGTCCGTCCGCGACATGAAGAACTTTGGCTTTGTTACGCTCAACGACGGCAGCTGCTTCCGCGACCTGCAGGTCGTCATGAACCGCGAGGCACTCGACAACTACGACGAGATCGCCCATCAAAACGTCTCGGCCGCACTCATTTGCACCGGCACCGTCAAGCTGACCCCCGATGCGCCCCAGCCTTTCGAGCTTTCTGCCACCTCCATTGAGGTCGAGGGCGTCAGCGCCCCGGATTACCCGCTGCAGAAGAAGCGCGCAACCGTCGAGTTCCTGCGCACCCAACAGCACCTGCGCCCGCGCACCAACCTGTTCCGCGCCGTGTTCCGCATCCGTTCTGTCGCGGCTGCCGCCATCCACCGCTTCTTCCAGGAGCAGGGCTTTGTCTACGTCAACACCCCCATCATCACCACGAGTGACTGCGAGGGCGCCGGCGAGATGTTCCGCGTGACCACGCTCGACCCCAAAAATCCGCCCCTCACCGAGTCCGGCGAGGTCGACTGGAGCCAGGACTTCTTTGGCAAGCATGCAAGCCTCACCGTGTCCGGCCAGCTCAATGCCGAGAACTTTGCCATGGCCTTTGGCGACGTGTACACCTTTGGCCCCACCTTCCGTGCCGAGAACTCCAACACCACGCGCCACGCCGCCGAGTTTTGGATGATCGAGCCCGAGATGGCCTTCGCCGACCTCAACGACTACATGGACAACGCCGAGGCCATGCTCAAGTATGTCCTCAAGGACGTCATGGCAACCTGCCCCGACGAGCTCAATATGCTCAACAAGTTTGTGGACAAGGGTCTGCTCGAGCGCCTGGACCATGTCGCCAACTCCGACTTTGCCCGCGTTACCTACACCGAGGCCGTCGAGATCCTGGAGCAGGCCGTCGCCGCCGGTCACAAGTTTGATTATCCCGTGAGCTGGGGCATCGACCTGCAAACCGAGCACGAGCGCTTCCTGACCGAGGAGCACTTTAAGCGCCCGACTTTTGTGACCGACTACCCGGCCGAGATCAAGGCCTTCTACATGCGCATGAACGAGGACGGCAAGACCGTCGCCGCCGCCGACTGCCTGGTTCCCGGTATCGGCGAGATTATCGGCGGCTCCCAGCGCGAGGAGCGCCTGGATCTGCTCGAAGCCCGCATCAAGGACCTGGGCATGAATCCCGAGCAGTACAAGTACTACCTTGACCTTCGCCGCTACGGTTCCTGCAAGCACGCCGGCTACGGTCTGGGCTTCGAGCGCTTGGTCATGTATCTGACCGGTGTGGGCAACATCCGCGACGTCCTGCCGCACCCGCGCACCGTGGGCAACGCCGACTTCTAATCGCCACAGCGCCACCAAACGCGTTCCAGCGCATCGCGCCAGCGCCTCTCGGCAAGCCGAGGGGCGCTTTTTTCAACAGCATCCGTCAAGCTTTTGGCAAGTTTTTGGTCAGTTGGGCAGGGCTGTTGAAAACTCGACCCGCCGCTTGCCGACGGCTACCGACCGCCCAGGACGTCCTGCACCCCTGGGAAAGCCCCGCGTCCTAGGCTCCATACCGTCGCCACCCAAAACGGAAAGGACGTGGGCGCCATGACCGAAACCGCTGTTGAAACTTACGAGACCACGACGAGGGGCGCCGCCTCGATGGCAGCCTATCGCGCCGTTCGCATCCTGCAACTATTAAGCGAAAACACCGGTGAGGACAAGGCCATGCTTTCCGATGAGTTGATCCGGCGCCTCGCCCATCCCGACGACCCCGCCCGCATGCCCATCTCGGCGGCGCGGCGCAGCATCTACACCGCCATCTCCGCACTTCGCCATGCCGGATACGAAATTGAGTACAAGCGCGGCGTGGGCTATCGACTCTTGACCCGTCCGCTCACCGACGAAGAGATCATCCGGCTCCACGGCATGGTCATGCGCAACCGCTCCACGCCCATCGCCATTCGAAAAAGCATGGCGCAGCACCTGGTCGCCATGGCGAGCGCCGACGTTCGCGGCTACCTCGATGCACCCGAGCCTGCTCCAAGCGCAGGCGGCAAATCCACCAAGGCCACACGCACGCCCGTCAAGCGCATCGATGCCTGCGAGCTCATCGAGCAGGCCATCGATCACGGAACCACGGTGAGTTTTGATATTTCGAGTGTCACGGCACGCGGAGAGGTCGAAGTGGCGCGGATGACACTCCGGCCCTTTGCCATCAAGCAACGAGACGGCATCTCGTATTTGCTGGGAACGGTCTATGACGCCCGAGGCGCCGACGACACGCTGCGCACCGTTGAGATCGGCCGCATGAGAAACGTCACCACACGTCTCCTCGATGGCAAGAAGCTCTTCGCCGCCTTGGACGAGGACGACGCCGCCTCCGCCGCATAAGGCCCTCCGCCGTCCATTCGACTACCCGTACCGCCCATCCGGTTCTGTATTAAAAAACCCGCCGAGCTGTTGTAAAAATGGACATCAGCGCTACTATAGTTCCACTTGCACTTTGTCCCAGTGCAGTGTTTCCAGCCATTTTTATACTGGGGGTAATGATATGAAGGACATCACCATCAGCCGCAGGAGCCTTCTGGTCTCCGCCGGTCTGCTCGCGCTCGCCCCGCTCGCCGGATGCGGCGGCAACTCTGGTTCCGGCTCTGCTGCCGCCGGTTCCGACTACACCATCGGCGTTCTGCAGCTCACCGAGCACTCCGCACTCGACGCCGCCAACGATGGCTTTGTCAAGGCCATCAAGGAGAGCGGCCTTAAGGTCAAGATCGACCAGAAGAACGCCCAGAACGACCAGTCCACGTGTAAGTCCATTGCCGACAAGTTTGTGGGCGACAACGTCAGCCTGATTTATGCCATCGCCACGCCCGCCGCGCAGGCTGCCGCCGGCGCCACGGCCGATATCCCCATCGTGGGCTGTGCCATCACCGACTACGCCGCCTCCGGCCTGGTCCAGGACAACGACAAGCCCGGCACCAACGTCACGGGCGCTTCCGACCTCACCCCGGTCGCCGAGCAGCTCGAGATGATGCAGAAGGTCCTGCCCGACGTTAAAAAGGTCGGCCTGCTCTACTGCACCGCCGAGTCCAACTCCGACGTCCAGATCAAGGCCGCCAAGAAGGAACTCGACAAGCTGGGCCTCGAGTACACTGACTTCACCGTCTCGAGCTCCAACGAGATCCAGTCCGTCGTCGAGTCTGCCGTGGGCAAGGTCGACGCGCTGTACTCCCCCACTGACAACACCATCGCCGCGGGCGCTTCGCAGGTCGGCCAGATCTGCAAGGAGAATAAGCTCCCCTTCGTGACCGGCGAGGAGGGTATGTGCATGGCCGGCGGCCTGTTCACCCTCTCCATCAACTATAAGGACCTGGGCTACGCCGCGGGCGAGATGGCCGTTAAGATCCTGAAGGGCGAGGCCAAGCCCGAGGATATGCCGATCAAGCACCTCTCGAGCAAGGACCTGGTCGTCGTCAAGAACGACGAGATGGCCGAGGCCCTAGGCATCGACCTTTCCGCTCTGGACGAGTAGCGCCATGCGCGGTAACGCGTCTAGGGCCCGCACGCGCGCCACAGCCGCGTTATTCAATATCTGAGTCCTTGGGGCGAACGCTAAAGACCGGCGTTCGCCCTGCTTGTTTCGGATGAGACAAAACATCCGTCCGCAGCTCTTTTATGCATTGGTACCGCTATTATGGAAAATCACGTGTCCACCCTATCCTAGGAGGTATGAAGCATGCTCATTGCATTGCAGGGCGCCGTTTCGCAGGGCGTCCTCTGGGGCATCATGGTGCTCGGCGTGTTTATCACGTTCCGCCTGCTCGACATCCCCGATATGACCTGCGACGGCAGCTTTGCCCTCGGCGGCTGTGTTTGCGCCGTGCTCATCGTCAACAATAACGTCGATCCCCTGCTCGCCGTACTGGCCGGCATGTGCGCCGGCGCCATCGCCGGCGCCGTCACGGGCATCTTGACCACCGTCTTTGAGATTCCCGCAATCCTCGCCGGAATCCTCACGCAAATCAGTCTGTGGTCCATCAACCTGCGTATCATGGGCAAGTCCAACACGCCCATCCTTGCCAAGGGCACCATCTTCTCATCCGTCAGCCACATAACGGGCCTGCCGCAGTCCACCGTTGCCATCATCCTGGGCATTGTGCTGGCCGTGGCCATCGTCGCCATCCTGTACTGGTTCTTTGGCACCGAGATCGGCTCGGCGCTGCGTGCCACCGGCAACAACGAGTACATGATCCGCGCCCTGGGCGTCAACACCAACTCCACCAAGATGATCGCCCTCGTGCTCTCCAACGCCCTTATCGGCCTTTCGGGTGCGCTCATCTGCCAGAGCCAGAAGTATGCCGACATTGGCATGGGCACCGGCGCCATCGTTATCGGTCTTGCCGCCATCGTCATCGGCGAGGTGCTCGGTCGCCTGCTGCCCGGCGGCCTCACGCAGTTTAGCGTCCGTCTTGCCTCTGCCGTCTTTGGCTCCGTGGTGTACTTCCTTATCCGCGCCATCGTGCTGCAGCTGGGCATGGACGCCAACGACATGAAGCTGCTCTCCGCCGTGATCGTCGCCGTGGCCCTGTGCGTGCCCGTGGTTTGGGAGCGCTATAAGCTCCGCAGCTCCTACACGAAGGGAGATGAAGCAGATGCTTAAGCTCTCGCACGTCAAGAAGACCTTTAACAAGGGCACCGTCACCGAGAAGCGCGCGCTCACCGGCGTCGACCTCACCCTCAACGATGGCGACTTTGTAACCGTGATTGGCGGCAACGGCGCCGGCAAGTCCACGCTGCTCAATATGATCGCCGGCGTGTATCCGCTCGATTCGGGTGTTATTGAGCTCGATGGCGCCGACATCTCGCGTCTGAGCGAGTCACAGCGCGCCAAGTACCTGGGCCGTGTGTTCCAGGATCCCATGCGTGGCACCGCAGCCGACATGCAAATTGCCGAAAACCTGGCCCTCGCCAAGCGCCGCGGCCAGCGTCGCGGTCTTTCGTGGGGCGTCACCAAGGCCGAGAAGGACGAGTACGTTGAACTGCTCAAGCGTCTGGACCTTGGTCTGGACACGCGCCTCAACGCCAAGGTCGGCCTGCTCTCGGGCGGCCAGCGCCAGGCACTCACCCTGCTGATGGCCACGCTCACCAAGCCGCGTCTGCTGCTGCTCGACGAGCACACGGCGGCCCTCGACCCCAAGACGGCCTCTAAGGTGCTCAACCTGACCGAGGAGATCGTCGACGAGAACCGCCTGACCACGCTCATGGTCACGCACAACATGAACGACGCCATCCGTCTGGGTAACCGTCTGATCATGATGCACGAGGGCCACGTGATCTACGACGTGGCGGGCGACGAGAAAAAGTCGCTCACCGTGGCCGACCTGCTTCAGAAGTTTGAGGAGGTCTCGGGCGGCGAGCTCGCCAACGACCGCATGCTGCTGAGCTAAAACCTGCCAATAAGGGACAGGTGTATTTTGGCAGGTTTTATCTGCGCAAACGTCAAAACCGCCGCAAAGGAACAGATACCTTTGCGACGGTTTTCGCATATTATGTCGATAATCCGATATTCAACCAGACTTTCTGGCTAAGGACTAAGGAAACTGCCATGAAAAGACTCCCCCGCCTTGCGTTAACCGTCTCGTTGTTTGCCGGCGCGCTCGCAGGCATCCCAAGCCTCGCTTTCGCGGGGAACCTGCCCGCCGCTATTGACGGCACCGTGACCGTCATGCACACCAACGACATCCACGGCAGCTACAAGTACAGCTACAACGAAAGCAAGGGCACCGGCACCGTCGGCTTTGACGGACTGGCGGTTCTCTATAGCGCCCAGGGCAACGCCCCCGATCTTTTGCTCGATGCGGGCGACACCTTCCACGGACAGTCCTTCGCCACCATGAGCGAGGGCAAGAGCATCGCCGAGCTCATGGACACCTTCTACGCCGACGGCTACGACGCGACCACGCCAGGCAACCACGACTGGAGCTATGGCGCGGACAAGCTTCGCACCATGACCGGCTCCAGCACCACCAGCACGCCCTTCGCCATGCTTTGCGCGAATGCAACGTCCTCGAACGGCGTATGGAGCTCGAGCATCACGAAGACGCTCAACCGCACCTGGGAGGACAGTGAAAGTCACTCAACGTTCGCCTACCAGATCAAGGTCGGCGTTGTAGGAGCCATGGATGAATCGCTTGGCTCCTCGCTGCGTGCAGACCTAGTCGCGGGCACCAACTTCTCGAGTGCCGCGAACGCCATCAATGCCGAGGCAGAGCAGCTGCGCAAGGAGGGCTGCGATGTTGTTGTTTGTATCGCGCACACGCTCGACGCCAAGGCCTTTGCCACGCGGCTCCGTGGCGTCGATGCCCTTATCGCAGGCCACGAGCACATCAACCTTAACGAGAAGGTGACGGGAGCCGACGGCAAGACAATCCACGTTGTCGAGGCGGGCAGCGCCTTTGCCGAGGTTGGCCTGCTTTCCGTCCCCTACGAGTACGACACCAAGGGCACCGAAAGCACCGACGATGACACGGTGGCGGTATACGCAGGCAAAAGCGACGAGAAGCTCTATACCGCCAAGGATGTAAACGTTCTTTTGACCGATCCCAACAAGGGCTCCACCTATCAGAGCGTCCTTGATGAGGTCCACAACAACAAGATCAAGCCGCTCGACGATGCCTTTAGCGCCGCATCGAGCGAGGTGCTCGGCACGAGCTCTACCAATTATTTCTACGGCGAGAACGCATCTGGCACGCACGGCTGGGAGATGGTGCGCACCACCGATTTCCGCCCCAGCAAGGAGGGCGACACCACCAAGGCCCAGACCATCGGACATGTGATCTGCGGCTCCTATCTTGACCTGACGGGCGCGGACCTTGCCATCGAAAACGCGGGCGGCATCCGCGGCGGCATCGCGGCGGGCGATGTGACTGCCGGCAATGTCATCGCTATCTCGCCCTACGGCAACACCGTGGAGACCTGGACCATGACCGGTGCGGACTTCCTGGCAGCGCTCGAGCACTCGCTGCAGATCAGCGACGAGTGCAATCACAGCTACGAGCTTCAGCAAGCCTACGTAGCGGCCGGCCACACCGAGCAGGAGGCGCAAGACAAGTACAAGTGGCGCGACGACTCCGGCAGCGTCCTTTCCTTCGGCGGAATCAACGTGACAATCGATTGGACGCAGCCCGAAGGCAAGCGCATCGTGAGCGCCACGCTCACCAAGGATGGCAGCACGCTCGACCCCGCCAAGACCTACACCGTCGCCACCAACAACTACATCATCACCAACACGACCGACTTCCCCACCTTCGCAAACGCCACCAAGCACACCGAGTGGGGTACCTGCGAGTCAGCGCTAAGGGCGCTAATTGGGCAGAACGGCTGGGAGAGCAAGATGGCCTCGCTCGCGGGCACCATCAGCTTTGGCTCCGCTGCCGTGGACCCCACGCCCACACCGGCCCCGACGCCTGAGCCCTCGCCTAAGACGGACGCGACGACCACGAAGGTCATCACCAAGAAGACGACCGGCAAGCTCGCCGCAACGGGAGACCGCACGCTAGCCGTGATCGGCGCATGCCTCATCGGCGGCATCGTCATCATCATGCTCGGCATTATCTGGAAGCGTCGACGCTAAGTTACACCGCCGGTCCTTGCAGCCCCGCCGCGTAAACCTTATATCGAGCACAGAAGCCCGTCCGAATTTGATCGGACGGGCTTCTTGGTGGGTATCATGGTTGGATGATCATGAGGAGGTTTCCCTACATGGAATTGTTTGAGCCAATTCTTCATTTCTTTGCACAACGATGGGTCCACAACATCATCTGGGCCGGTATCTTGGCCATCGGCACCGCCGTTGCCGCCAAAGTCGCGTCCAAGACCCTGCACCACCTGCTTAACCGCGACGATAACCCGCTCCCAGCATCGAGCATCTTCATCAACATCGCGCGCGCCGTCATCTGGATGATCGGCGGCAGCTTTATCCTCGACAACTGTTTTGGCATCAACGCAAACGCCCTCGTCGCCGCTCTTGGCGTCGGCGGCATCGCCATCTCGCTCGGCTTTCAGGACACGCTGTCGAACCTTATCGGCGGTATGCAGGTGACCTTTATGGGCATTATCAAACCCGGCGACAATATCGAGGTCGGCGGCGTGTCGGGCGTGGTCCAAGATATCACCTGGCGTCACACGACCATCGAGGACGCCTGCGGGCAGACCATCATTGTGCCCAACTCCAACATCTCCAAGAACACGCTCGTGCATCTGATGCCCTTTGGGCGCGTGGCCGTGCCCGTTGCCGTAAAGGACACGTCTAAGTGGGCTTCCCTTGACGCGCTGGCAGACGAGCTCACGAGCGCAACCAAAACGGCCGTCTCGCCCATCTCTGGCTTTGACAAGGAGCCGTACGTGCTCTTTAGCGAGATCGGCGACTTTGGCATTAAAGGCAAAATCATCTTTATCGTCAGCGACGATAGCACCACTTTTACGGCAGCCGACGCCTGCATTCGTGCCATCGCCCCCATCATCGCCTAAACCACCACAAAGGGGACAGGCGCCTTTGTGGTGGTTTCGCATCGTGGTACCATGGTTCATATCGTTGTTTAAACGACTAAGGGAGTAGACACCATGGAAGAGGCTTATCGTCAAGCACGCAAGCGCGGCGAGCAGGGACGCCGTCGCGCCATCAGCCAAAGCGAGCACCCGTACCTCACGGACCTCGACAGCTTGGTTGCCCAGCTCCCCTTAGGTCAGCGAGAGAATGTCGGCCTGCGGGATATTCCGCTCGAAATGGTCGTCGGCACGGTTACTAAGGGCCGTCAGTCTGCCTTTTCGTGCAACTTTATGCCCCTGCTGCCGTTTAACACCGAGTTCGCCCGCAAGTGGTCCAACCTCTACGACATCCAGGTGACCGAGGGCTATCGCGACCCCATCATCGTCACCGAGTTCATGCATCGGTTTTACGTCCAAGAGGGCAACAAGCGCGTCAGTGTCCTCAAATTCCTGGACGCCCCGACGGTTTCGGCCAAGGTGACGCGTCTGTACCCCGGTAAGTGGGATTCCGTCGAGAGCCGCCTGTACGGTGAGTTTTGCGCCTTTTGGTACGTATGCCCCCTGTACGAGATTGAGTTTTCGCGCGAGGGCAGCTACGAGATGCTTGCCAAAATGCTCGGCCAAGATCTTGTCGAAAAATGGCCTCAAAAGAAGGTCGACTACCTACGTCACACCTTCCTGCTCTTTAAGCGCGCCTATCTTCGCGCGGGCGGCGACCACTTGGACATTACGCCTGCCGATGCCATGCTCGTCTACCTCAACGTCTACAACCAGGACCGTCTGCTGGATACGCCGACGGATATCGTCGTCAACCGTCTGTGCAAGATTTGGCGCGAGCTTGTCATTGCCGGCAAAAGCGACGAGGACAAAGTCGATCTTGTCGAAGCGCCGCAGCCCAACGAGAAAGAGGGCGCACCGACAAAAGCTACCTCGGGCGTGCTCAACTTCTTTATGAGCAAGACCGTCTACTCCACTGCCAATCCCATGCGAATCGCCTTTATCCACGAGTTTCCCTGTGCCACGTCGAGCTGGGACAGCCTACACGACCAGGGCCGCCGGTATCTTGATGAGCACTTTGGCGGCATCGTGCGCACCGAGGCGTTCGAGGACTGCCACGATTCGGACGTGTTCTACGCCGCCGTCGAGACAGCCGTAAAGCACGGGGCGAACGTCATCTTCTCGACCTCACACCGGCTCATGGAATACACGCTCAGGGCGTCAGTCGAGTATCCCCAGGTGCGGTTCCTTAACTGCTCAATCGGCCTTCCCCACCAAAGCGTCCGCTCGTACTTTGGAAAGATGTACGAGGCCAAGTTCCTACTGGGCGCCCTTGCCGCCAGCATGGCCGACAACCACCGTATTGGCTACCATGCGTCGGTCTTCGCCTCGGGCGCGCTGAGCGAAATCAACGCCTTCGCTATCGGTGCCTCGCTGCTCGACCCTCGTGCGCAGATTATCCTCACTTGGGGAGATGTTCCCGCCGGCGGTCTTGCCGAAGCCATGTGTCGCGAGGGCGTGAGCGTCATGACCGGCGCCGATATGTCCAAGTCTCTCGAGGACCCCACCGCCTACGGGCTTCACCGTCTGGTAAACGGCAAGGAAGTTACCGGTATTGCTATGCCGGTATGGAACTGGGGCCGTTACTACGAACTCATCGTACGCAGCCTACTGCACGGCACATGGGACGAGACCGCCGATGACCAGCAGGTGCGCGCCGTCAACTACTGGTACGGTATGAGCTCCGGCGTCATCGATATTCGCTACGCTCCGGGCCTACCCTATCAGACGCGTAAACTTGTGCAGCTGCTTCGCAACGGCATTGTCGAGGGCTCCATCAACCCATTTGGCGGCGAGCTCCACAGCCAGGACGGCGTGGTTCAGATTGAGGGCTTCCCTCCCCTGCCGAGTACGCAGATTGTCGAGATGAACTGGCTGGCTGACAACGTTATAGGCTCGATTCCGCAGCTCGATAACGAGCCGGAGGTCCGTGCCCTATGAATATCCTAGCCATTGCCGATGTAGAGGAGCGCTGCCTGTGGGAATGTTTTCGCAAGGAGCGCTTTGAGGACGTTGACCTGATTCTATCCGCAGGCGACCTGGATCCGGACTATCTTGAGTTTTTGGTCACTGTCATCAACAAACCGCTTGTGTACGTTCGTGGCAACCACGACGACCGCTACGCGCACCATGCACCGGGCGGGTGCATTTGTGTTGAGGACAGCGTATATGTGTACCGAGGTATTCGCATTGCGGGTCTGGGCGGTTCCATGCGCTACCGCGACGGCGCGAACATGTATACCGAGCGCGAGATGGCAAAACGCATGCGCAAGCTATCGCGAAAAATCGCACTGGTAGACGGATGCGATATTCTACTTACCCATGCACCCGTCGCAGGCATGGGCGACCTGGACGACCTGCCGCATCGAGGATTCGAGTGCTTTAATGCGGCTCTTGAGTCTTGGGGTCCCGACTATATGATTCACGGGCATGTGCACCAAAGCTACGGCCCCAACTTTCAACGCGAGCGCCAACACCCATGCGGAACGAAGATTGTCAACGCCTGCGGCTATACCAAGATCGAAATTGACGAGGCGCGCTACCCCACGCGCGGTTGGAAGGCCGCTTGGCTCAACTCGCAAACCATGCGCCGCGAGCTCAAACGCCACGAAGCAATCGAGTCTTCAACCGCCAGAACCCCCTGGTAACTGCCAACAACCACCACGAAGGGGATAGGCACCTTTATGGTGGTTTTGCTGACTCGTCCGACCTGTCCATCACGGTGCTTGTGTAATTAACGAGAACACTCATTGTTTTGTAAGGACGGCGCTCACGTGCCGTCTTTTTTTGTCAACTTATGCAGTCTCGACCGTGTTGTATGTAGAGGGACCTCGCGAGACGCCTTCCCTATATCCACCACGACCAATTGGAGGTGACACTATGCCTGCACGCCGTAACCGCAATAGCACGCTCCGATGCGATGCCGATCAGATCGAGCGGGAAGCAAAGCGCTTGGTCGACACGTATTCCGACCTCATCCTTCGATTGTGCTATTCGGCCCTTGGATCCGCTGACGACGCTCAAGACATCTGCCAGGACACGCTGATCAAGATTCTCCAACGCACTCAACCGTTCGACTCGCTCGAACACGAACGTGCTTGGGTGATCCGAGTCGCACTGAACGCATGTCGCGATATCGGCCGTACGCACGCGAATCACCCGGTTGTCGACCTCGATTCGCTCCCCGATTTCTGCGCACCCGTAACACATACCGAGCAAGAATTCGCGCAACGCGACTGCGCCATTCTTTCCGCTGTCACGGCCCTGCCTCAAGCACAGCGCATCGCCATCTTTTTGCACTACTACGCAGGCATGAGCATCAGGGAAATCGCAGACGCCGTTCACGCGACGCCAGCTGCAACCGCCCAGCACCTTAGCCGCGGACGTGCGTCACTTCGGCTTTCCTTGAAAGGAGACCACAATGACTACGAATTCGAATGACTATCGCCACGCCCTGGAGCACATTTCGTTTACCGATAATGCGAAGCAGCACATGGCAAACTCGATTGCTCAGTCCGTCGCCTCAAGCGATGCGGCGACCGCTCAAAGCAACTTTAATGGCACGCGACGCAAGCCGCGCATCGCCCGCCATCCCGTAAGAACAGTCGCTCGCATTGCCGCTGTAACGGCAGTCCTCGCTATCGTCATTGGAGGCGCTGGCACGGCTATGGCAACAGGCGTCCTGCCGCTTCCTTCTGACATGCTTTCCGACATCTTTGACGGACCTGCTTCTCAAACCGAGATCATCGACCGTATTGGCCGGCCCGTCGGTGCTAGCTGCTCCAACAACGGAGTCACCGTGACCGCCGACGCCATCATGGGCGACAAGGATATGGTTACCATCGCCTATACGCTTACGTTCGACGATCCCGCTGCCCTGAAAAAGCTTTCCGAGCCGGGCGAGAACGGAACTATCGCCGGAAGTGTCGATGGAAACGTATACGTTGATGGCGAGCATGGCGGCCAAGGCCAATCATGGCTCATTGACAAGAACCCCAATGACTCCAGCATTCAATACTTTGCACAGTTCAGCGTTGAATCACCCGGCCTTATGGGCAGGACTGTCCGCACGCATATCAACTCTCTCGTTGTGCCACGTGCTGGCAAAGAGCTTCCCGAGTATAAGAAAATACTTACGGGCCCATGGGATCTTAAGTTCCAGCTGAATTACGAAGATACATCCGTTACGATTCCCGCGCCCAAATCGGTCAACTTTAACGGCACCAAGGCGACGATTCAAGAGGCCACCGTATCCTGCGTTGGCGTTTCAGTCCGCTACAACATAGATCGTTCCATCGAACACGACAACAACAGCGGCAAGATGTCTCAAAACATGGAGGAGTCTATGGATGCCGTTGGCAACATACCCCTCATCGTGACGTTCAAAGACGGTCATGTTGAGGACGCAACCAGCCACAGCGGCTATTTCGCAAATAAACTGGATAACGGCACCACTGATGTCCACAAGACCTGGCCGTTCTCGCAAGTTTGTGACACAGACAAGATTGCAAGCGTACAAATTGGCGATACGGTCATTCCCATGAATTCGTAACGCTACGCGGCTCGTATATGCACCCGGTTCCGCACTTCGCGTCTAAAGATGCGCTGTCATCGAGCAGCGTGAGCGCAAGGCCGCCCGTATGGTCGGCTGGGAACACCTCGTTGCGCTAAAAACCACCACGAAGGGGACCGTGAACTGCCTCCCATTTCTTGGACCTCGGGAAATGGGAGGTTTTCCATGAGTATAGACCTCAGG
>DBEWTI010000138.1:0-3651 GCA_048205975.1 Collinsella sp. | reverse complement strand
GGCTCCCGGGGAGTCTGGGAATTGTTATCGTTACGGTCGTCGGGCATCTTACGAATAAACCTCCGGTTTCAAAATGCCCAGATACGGAAGGTTACGATAGCGCTCGGCATAGTCGAGGCCGTAGCCCACCACAAAGGCATCGGGGCAATGGGTTCCAACATACTTGGGCGTGACGGCCGAGGTACGGTCCTCAACGTCCTTCCACAGGAAGGCGGCAACCTCCAGAGAAGCGGGCTTGCGGCTCTCGAGGTTCTTCATCAGGTACTTGAGCGTCAGGCCCGAGTCCAGAATGTCCTCGACGATCAGCACGTCGCGACCGCGGATGTCGATATCCAGGTCCTTAATGATACGCACGATACCCGAGGACTTCACACCGTCGCCATAGCTCGAAACAGCCATGAAATCGATGTTGGTCGGCAGCTCGATCTTGCGCATCAGGTCGCCCATAAAGACCACGGCGCCGCGCAGGACCGCAATCAGCACCAGATCCTTACCCGCGTAGTCGCGCGTAATCTCCTCGCCCAGGCGAGAGACGATACCGTCGATATCCTCCTGCGTGAACAGAACCTTCTCGATATCCGGATGTTGAGAAGCCATGACAACCCTTTCTTGTGCTTATCGCCCACACACCGCCGTATGGACGCGAACTTCACATTCTAGCAGCGCACGGGGTATATTTTCCAGCCCGTACGCCATCAGCGCGGGAATACCGTCAACGTCGCACAGAATAGTAGGCGTGGGACGCTATTCCGCATCGACCACGCGGAGCAGATATGCCACGCGCGTTGCGGCCGTGCACTTAAAACGCTCGTCCGCGCGAACTCCGGCGACCCACACCACGGCACCCCCCGGCGCCGTCCTCACCATGGGCACGCCGGCGCGCTCGGAAACGGGAATGCGAGCCTCGCCTAGCAAATCGGATACTTTCTTGCTTCGGCCACTCATCCCTAACGGGCACATCACGTCTCCCGGCGCGGGACCGTCCACCCACAGGCGCGCCAATCGCGCCTCGACAGGGATCTCGCCACGCGAGCCCGCCAGGATCCGCTCACTATCGCTGTCGGCAAAACCCAGGGCAGCCGCGTCTACCAAAGCTGTCACTTCCCCGGCAGCCGCAAGCTCACGGGCGCGGCGCACGATATCGCATCCCGGCTCAACAGCCATCGGTTCTGTAACCAGCATACGTCCCCCGCCCAACGGCAAACGACCGGGTACGGTAACCCAGTCCGCGACCAGGCCCTCGCGAGCCGCCGGCGCCTTAAACGCCAGCATGCCAAACTCAATGCGTGCGTCAATCCCCGCCGGAAGCGTGACCGAGCCGGTGCCCTCGGCAACGCAGGAAAGGACTCGCTCCACATGTCGCATCTCGGGACGAGCGTCCGGATCGATGCGCTTAATCGCCAGTCGCACGATGCGCCGCGCGATTACCACCTCGGCCGCAGCCAGGCGCCTGGCATCGAGCACCAGTGCGCCCGCTGCCTCTTTGCGCAAACAGCTTCGAAACGCCTGTGCCGAAAGCTGAGACAAAAACGCGTCCTCATCGCCTAAGATCTCGCAGGCGGCGCCAATCGTCTTGCAGACGCTCGCGTTGCGCTGCGCCACCACTGGCATTACTCGATGGCGCACGTAGTTTCGCAGATACGAGATATCCTCATTGCTCTCGTCTTCACGCCACGGCTGACCATGTACCTGTAGATAGCCCACGAGCTCGCCATGAGTTAGGTCGAGCAAGGGACGTACCACGATATTCCTCCGGCGAGGAATGCTCGATAGGCCAGCGGGCCCCGAACCCTTAATCGCGTTCATCAAAAACGTTTCCGCGCGATCCGAAGACGTGTGCGCGGTGCAGATACGAGCCGCCGTTCGCGGTGCCCCCGTCTGGGCGCAGAGCTCGCGAACATACCTCCGCGCCGCGGCATAGCGCACTTCGCGGGCCGCGGCCTCAATATTGCCCGATTCATCATCAAAATAGGCATGCTCGACACACAGCGGTAGACCATATTGCGCGCAGAGCTCACGCACGAAGGCCTCGTCGCCATCGGATGCCTCTCCGCGCAGATGATGGTTCACATGCAGCACATGCAGGCGCTCGCGAGCAATGGGGGCAACACCGCGTCCGTCTTGGATATCCAGCTTTGATGTGCACGCCATAAGAAGCAGTGCCGTCGAGTCCGCGCCGCCTGATACCATGAGCACGACAGGAGCAGCCTGCTGCCTCGTCCGGGTCTCATCGACTGCCCCAGGCACGGCATGGTGTCCATAATGCTGTGATACCGTTGGCATTCGCTTCCTCCTATATTCGTCCGCACCCATTGTATCCTTTGGAATCTTATGTCTTGCCTGCACCTTCATATCCTCGGCAGTGGCTCTATAGGCAACTGCGCACTCATCGAGGGCCCGCAGGGGCTCATTATGGTCGATGACGGACTGTCTCGCCGCGAGACATTAAAGCGCATGGCAGAACTGGGGCTCTCGGCAGACAACGTCTCGGCTCTTCTCATTACTCATGAGCATAGCGATCACATCAAGGGCCTCGATGTCTGGTGCAAGCACTGGCACGGCCCCCTCTTTGCCAGCAGGGGCACTCTTTCGAGCAAAGAAAATCTTTCGCATCTGCCTGTCGAGGAATTCGATCCCGGTGACACCCTATCCATTGCCGGCATCCACGTGCAAACCTACTCAACGTCACACGATGTCATCAATCCAGTCGGCTATCGATTCGACACCCTCGATGATTCCATCGGCTTTGCCACCGACACCGGAGAGCTATCGAGCCAAGCCATGAACACCCTCAAAGATTGTCGAGTCCTCGCGCTCGAAAGCAACCACGATGCGACCATGCTGCGCGAGGGAGAATATCCCCGCTTTCTTCAGGAGCGCATCCTGTCTGCAAGGGGACACCTCTCCAATGGCCAAGCCGCCGAAGCCGCGCGCGAACTTGTTACCGATCGCACCGAACAGCTCATTGCCATGCATATCAGCCAAGATAACAATCGTCCGAGCCTTACCGTCAAAAGCTATGCCAAAGCTCTGGCCGCAACCCTGGATGACGAGCTCGGCAGCTCCGCCACCCTTCTCCAAGGATCGCGAAAACTCTCGATACGCCCCGCAAGCCAGTATCGGCCAGCAACCATTCAATAGACTGTCTAAACAGCAAAAGGGGCCGGGAATCGCTTCCCAGCCCCTTTTGTTGTCTTTTAATAGCGAAGAACACCAACGAAGTTATTCGATGGAGATCTTCGTAACGTTCTTCTTCTCGACGATCTTGGGAACCGTAACGGTCAGGATGCCGTCAGCGTACTTAGCCGAGAGGCCCTCGCTCGAAGCGTCCTTAAGATACACGCCACGCGTCGCGCTGTACGAGCTGAACTCCTTCTGCAGGAAGTTCTTGCCCTCGTTCTCCTCGTCTTCCTCGACATTCACGCTAATGGACAGACGGCCCTCGTTAAGCTCGACATCGATATCGTCCTTGGCGACGCCGGTCAGATAAGCCTTGACCTCATAGCCATCGCCCTTATCCTCAACGTCAACGGGGAACGCCTTAGAGGCAATCGAGCTGTTCGCTAGGTCGCTCATATCATCAAACAGATCGAACAACGAGCTAGCAGAAGGACGAACGCCAAAAACCGAACGATAAGGAACCATGCTTGC
>DBEWTI010000080.1:0-2953 GCA_048205975.1 Collinsella sp. | reverse complement strand
TGCACCGCACGATCACCCATCTGCAGCAGCGCGGCATCAAGGCCGGCGTGGTGCTCAACCCCGCCACCCCCGTGTGCGTGCTCGAGAGCATCATCGACGTTGTCGACATGGTGCTGCTCATGAGTGTGAACCCGGGCTTTGGCGGCCAGAGCTTTATTCCCGGTACCATTGCCAAACTGCACGAGCTCAAGACCATGTGCGAGCGTCACGGCGTGTCGCCCCTGATCGAGGTCGACGGCGGTATTTCTTCCAAGAACATCGCCGAGGTCGTCAAGGCCGGCGCCAACGTGCTCGTGGCCGGCTCCGCCGTATTTAAGTCCGAAGATCCCGCCGCCGAGGTTGCGCTGCTGCAGAAGCTGGGCAACGAGGCCGCACAGGAGGCATAAACCCTTATGACCGCAGGTCAAAACCGCATACCCGTGAATCTTGACTATGCCGCCTCGACGCCCATGCGCGCCGAGGCGCTCCTTGCGCAGCGCGAATATGACGACAGCGAGCTTGCAGGCGTCAACCCCAACTCGCTGCACTCGCTCGGCCGCAAGGCCGCCGCGCGCCTGGAGGTTGCCCGTCGCGAGATCGCCCATAGCTTTGGCGCACGCGTCCGCCCGTCCGAGATTGTTCTGACCAACGGCGGCACCGAAGCCAACCAGCTGGCGCTGCTCGGTCTTGCCGAGGGCGCTCGTCAGCGCGATCGCAAGCGTAACCGCGTGATCGTATCTGCCATCGAGCACGATTCGATTCTGGACAACCTGCCGCTGCTGCGTGCCGTCGGCTTTACCGTCGACCTGGTGCAGCCCTGCCGCGCGGGCTACATTGAGCCTGTCGCGCTTGTCGAGCTACTAGGCGACGACGTGGCGCTCGTGAGCATCATGGTTGCCAACAACGAGACCGGCGTGGTGCAGCCCATCCGCGAGCTTGCCGCGGCCGCGCATACCGTGGGCGCTCTGTTCCACACCGATGCCATCCAGGGCTATCTGCATATTCCGCTCGATGTCACCGAGCTGGGAGTTGACGCCATGACCGTTGCCGCGCACAAGATCGGTGGCCCCGTGGCGTCTGGCGCACTCTACCTTAAGAGCCGCACGCCGCTGCGCCCGCGCATCTTCGGCGGTGGACAGGAGGCCGGTCGTCGTGCCGGCACGCAGGACCTGCGTACACAGCTGGCTTTTGCCGCTGCCGCTTCCGCGCTGTTGCCGGATGTTGCCCAGGAGCGCACAACGCTGCAGGCCTTATCCGACAAGCTCTACACCACGCTTACGGCCCATCCGCGTATTCATGCCACCATGGGCGACTACGCACAGGCCGATCGTCTGCCGGGTATGGTTTCGATCTACATTGACGGCATGGACTCCGAGGAGCTCATCATCAAGCTCGACGCCGCCGGCTTTGAGGTATCGGCAGGCTCGGCATGCTCGAGCGGTAGTATGGACCCCAGCCACGTTTTGAGCGCGATGGGCATCGGTCGCGAGCAGGCATTGGGAGCACTGCGCATTTCCTTTGACGACCGCGTGAATCCGAGCGATCTGGACGAGTTCGCCCAAACGCTGCTCTCGATCGTGGGTGCCGCATGATCGTCGCCGAGCTTGAGCGCGCGCTGCTGGCACGCTATCCCAAGGCGGACGCCGAGGGCTGGGATCACGTAGGACTCTCCGTTGGCGATCCGGCCGCGGAGATCACCGGCGTTGCCTGCGCACTCGATGCGACCGAGGCTAATGTTCGCCGCGCCCAAGAAGCAAGCGCCAACGTGCTGCTGACGCATCACCCCATATACATCAAGGCACCCGAGGCCTTTTGTCCGGCGGATGCCACACGACCCCAGTGCAGTGCGGCCCTCTACGAGGCTGCCCGCTGCGGGGTGAGCATTATCTCGCTCCACACCAACCTGGACCGCTCGCACGAAGCCCGTGTCTGCCTGAGCAAGCTGCTGGGTGCCGCACCCGTGAGCTCACTGGAGCACGTGGACGACCCCGAGGCCACCGGCCTGGGCGCACTTGCAACGCTCAACGACCCGTGCACGCTGCGCGATCTTGCCACCCGTGCTGCCACGGCCTTTGGCAGCGACCCGCGTGTGTGGGGCGAGGTCGATCACCCGTGTCGGACCGTCGCCATTTTGGGCGGCTCCCTGGGCGACTTCGGAGAGCTCGCCATCACCGCAGGCGCTGATGTTGTCGTGACGGGCGAGGCGGGGTACCACGTGGCGCAAGACCTTGCCTTGCGCGGGCTGCCGGTGATCTTGCTCGGCCACGACCGCTCCGAGGAGACGTTCGTTGATATATTGATGAACTCTGCAGTTGACGCCGGGGTTGACCCCCGTCATGCGATTAAAATACTGAACCCTTGCCAATGGTGGACTGTGACAAAAGGAGAGAACTTATGAGCGCCGGCGCTACGCTACTCAAGCTGCAACAGATCGATTTGGAGCTCGCCCGCAACAAGAGCGAACTTGCCAATATGCCGGAGCTCAAGGAGCTCGCTTCCAAGCGCAAGACCTATGTGAAGCTCAAGTCCGAGATGACCAAGCTCTACGCCCAGCGCAAGGATCTGGACATTGAGCTCGACGATCTCAACACCACCGAGATCCAGACCAATAACGCCATCGAGGCCGCTAAGAAGCGCCACGTTGACGGCTCTGACTACCGCGAGGTACAGGACCTGGAAAACGAGCTTGCCACCCTGGCAAAGCGTCTGGACAAGATCGAGCACACCCGCAAGGATGTCGTTGTCGCCCATAAGGAGGCGCTCGACCGCGAGGCTCGCGCGCAGGCCATCATCGCCAAGTTCGAAGAGGGCGTGAAGGCCGACACGAAGGCCGCCCGCGCCAAGGCCGCCGACCTGCAGGCTCAGATTGACGCCGCCAGCAAGGAGCGCACCGCCCTTGCCGCCACGCTGCCCACCGACGTGCTCACCGATTACGAGCGTCTGCTCAAGCAGTTCCGCGGCCTGGCCGTCGAGA
>DBEWTI010000075.1:0-5449 GCA_048205975.1 Collinsella sp. | reverse complement strand
AGCACCTGCACATGATGTTCCGTAACCAAACTGAGGTTCTGGACCAGTTCCCCGAGTACTTCGAGACCAGCAAGCTCCGCTAACCTGCCAAATAGGGACAGGTTAATTTTGGCATGTTTTATCTGGGCAAATGCAACAAGGCCCGACTCCGCTGCAATGGAGCCGGGCCTTAGTCGTTAAAGCGCGCCAATGACGGGACGCTCGATGTCAGTCACCTTGGCGCAAATGCGGCCCGCGCAGCGTCGAGCAGTTCCGGCGTTTGGCAAAACGCCGGAACAACAATTACTCGACGGTCACGCTCTTAGCGAGGTTTCGAGGCTGGTCAACGTCGCAGCCGCGCAGGATGGCGACCTCGCGGGCGAGCAGCTGCAGCGGGACGCTCGCCGTGATGGGGCTGAACACGTCGCGGACAGCCGGCACGCGGATGATGCAGTCGGCGATCTTGTTGATCTCCTCGTCGCCCTCGGTGGCAACGACGATGACCTTGGCACCGCGGGCCTTGCACTCCATAAGGTTCGACACGGTCTTGTCGTAGGTGGCGCTCTTGGTGGCCACGGCAATGACGGGGAAGCCCGGATCGATCAGCGCGATGGGGCCATGCTTCATCTCGCCGGCAGCATACGCCTCGGCGTGCAGGTAGCTGACCTCCTTGAGCTTAAGAGCGCCCTCGTAGGAGATGGCAGCACCCATACCGCGGCCCACGAACAGCGCCGACTGCGCGTCCTTGCACAGCAGGGCGGCCTCGTGCACGGCCTCGGCCTGCGTGTCCAAAATCCACTGGATCTGCTCGGCCGTATCGGAAAGCTCGCGGAACATCATGCGCGTCTGCTTGGTGGTCAGACGGTACTTGACCTGCGCTAGCAGCAGAGCCAGCAGCGTCAGGCTCACAACCTGGCCGATGAAGCTCTTGGTCGAGGCGACCGCGATCTCCTTGTTGGCCTTGGTATAGATGACGCCGTCGCTCTCGCGCGCCACGGGGCTGCCCACCACGTTGGTGATGCCAAAGACCTTGGCACCCTTGATACGCGCGTCGCGAATGGCGGCGAGGGTATCGGCCGTCTCGCCCGACTGGGACACGGCAACGACGAGCGTCGTCGGCGTGATGATGGGGTTGCGATAGCGGAACTCGCTGGCGGCCTCAACCTCAGTGGGAATGCGAGCCCAGCCCTCAATAAGGTTCTTTGCGATGAGGCCGGCGTGATAGCTGGTGCCGCAGGCGATCACGTAGACACGGTCGATGTCGTTGAGCTCCTCGAGGGACAGGCCCAGCTCGTCGATATCGAGCTCGCCGGCAGGCGTCATACGGCCAACCAGCGTGTCGCGCACGACGCGCGGCTGCTCGTTGATCTCCTTGAGCATAAAGTCGGGATAGCCGCCCTTTTCGGCCATGTCCAGATCCCAATCGATGTGGGTGACCTTGGGCTCGATGGCATTGCCGGCCTCGTCGGTGTACTCGACGCCCGCAGGCGTAAGCTTGGCAAACTGACCGTCCTCGAGCACCACGACATCGCGGGTGGCGTCGATGAGCGCGATGACGTCGGAGGCAACGTAGGAGCCGGTCTCGCCCACGCCGACCACAATCGGGGAGTCCTTGCGGGCAACGGCGATTACGCCAAGCTCGTCGGCGCACACGGCGGCCAAGCCATAGGCGCCTACCACGTGGGTGCAGGCCTCGCGTACAGAAGCCATCAGGTCGTGCGTCTCGGCATAGGCCTCTTCGATCAGATGCGCGAAGACCTCCGTATCGGTCTCGCTCTTAAAGTGATGACCGCGGCCCTCCAGCTCCTCGCGCAGTTCGGCGAAGTTCTCGATAATGCCGTTGTGGACGATGGCGATGCGACCGTCGCAGCTGGTGTGGGGATGAGCGTTAACGACGGAAGGCTTGCCGTGGGTGGCCCAACGGGTGTGACCGATACCGCAGACTGCGTCGCTATCGATATTGGAAAGCTCGCTCTCCAGACCCGCAACCTTACCCACGCGGCGGATAACGTCGAGATGCGCCGCGGCGCCCTCGCCCACCTCGAGCGCGACGCCCGAGGAGTCATAGCCGCGATACTCCATGCGCTTAAGGCCTGTGACCAGGATGTTCTTTGCAATATCAGAGCCGGTGTAGCCGACAATTCCGCACATAGGATAAATCCCTTCGTTCGCGTGACTGCAAGACGTCCACGCACGGGAGGCGCTGAGACGTATAACGTTCGAGTATTGTACTCACGCAAGCGCAAGCTGATATACCAGAAGTGGTATCTCAACTTAGATACCACTCGATGCACACACGTCCAGCCGGTCCAAACCACCACAAAGGTACCTGCCCCCTTCGTGGTGGTCGCGCTGGCAACGGCGTTTCCCCAGATAAACCTGCCAAAATAAACCTGTCCCTTTTTGGAAGGTTTGGGATGCTACAATCTGGCTTGTACTTGAAACGCATCAAAGGGGCCGCTATGGCAAAGGTAAAAATCAGCGACGTCGCACGCGAGGCCGGGGTTTCGTTGGGCACGGTTTCCAACGCGCTCAACCACCCCGAAAAGCTGCGCCCCGAGACCCTCAAGCTCATCAACGAGACCATCAATCGCCTTGGCTACCTGCCCAACCAAAGCGCCCGTCAGCTCGCGGGCGGCGCCACCAAGTCCTTTGGCCTGGTGCTCCCCCGTCTCGATCACGGCTTTTCGCTCCAAATCGCCAGCGGCGCCCACAACGAGGCCCGCAAGCACGGCTACGACTTGCTCATCGCCAACGCCGATAACGACGATATTCTCGAGGACCATTACCTGCGCTACTTTATGGGCACCCAGATGTCCGGCGTCATGGTTCAGCCCATGGCGTCCCCCGACTGGCATCCGGCCATGACTAAAATGCCCGTGCCGATCGTCCATCTGGACATCCACTGTTCCGAGCCCGGCTACTACGTAGCGGCCGACAACGAGGCCCAAGGTCGCATCATTGCCGAGCTCGGCATCGCCCGCGGCGCACACCATATTGTCGTCGTCGGCCGAGCAGCATTTATGCAGCTCACCCTACGCGTGCTTGGCATTCACAAGGCCCTCGCCCTGCACCCCGATATCAAGATCGAAGTCATCGACGCCGGCGAATGGAATACCGCTGCCGACGGCTACGGCATCGGTGCCCAAATCGCCGAGCGCCCCGCGAACGAACGCCCCGATTTTGTCGTCGGCCTGACCGACGTGTTGGCCTCGGGCGTTATCTCGGCGCTGGTCGACAAGGGCATCTCTGTCCCCGGGCAAGTACGCGTAGCAGGCTGCGATGGCAACCCGCTCGCTTGGAGTGGATCGGTCCCGCTCACTACGGTAGCGCCCCCGGGCTACGAGATTGGCCGCAAGGGCGTTCAATTGCTCATGGAGCAAATCGAGAACAAGGCCCCGGCAAAGACCAAGCATATCCACGTCAGCTCTGCCGCGCGCACCGTCACCGCGGTCACGGCCATCGAGGACATCAACCGCCAAGAACTCGTGCGGCCGTTCCTGCTGGAACGCGCCAGCACCCAGGCAAGCAGCCAGACCGACGCCACGGCCATCAACCTCGGTGCGTATCTATAGCACGCCCGCGAGTATGCTAAGTCGCCGCTTAAGCAAAAGGGGCCCGACCATTGCCGGGCCCCTTTTGCTTAAGCGCAAACGTAAGCAATTGCTCGTTTCAACGCCGCAATTGTCTAGCGCACGGCCTTGACCGCCGCCGCCAGATCGAACAGCGTATCGAGCACGGCCTCGCAGCCATCCACCACGTCCTGCGGCAGCGGCACGATATCGGGGACGGCAAAGACATGGCAGCCGGCCGTAATGCCCGAGACGCAGCCGTTGCGCGAATCCTCGACCACGGCACATTCCTCGGGAGCAAAGCCCGCGCGCTCGCAGGCGAGCAGATACATCTCGGGGTCGGGCTTGCCGTGCACGACGTCCTCGCCACACGTTACCGTTTCAAACTTGTCAAAGAGGCCAACCATCTTAAGGTTGCGCTCGGCCGTAACGAGGCGCGACGACGTCGCTAGACCAACGTGATAGCCCGCAGCCAGCAGCTCGTCTAGGCACTCGGCGGCGCCGGCCTTAAGTTCCAGTTCGGTCTTGACCATCTCGTCGCGAATCTCCTTGTGGCGGACATAGACCGCCTCGGTGGTTTCGTGGCTGCCGTAATGCTCATCAAGGATGTCCATGACATCGGGCAGCGTGCGGCCGATAAACTGATGGATCAGCGCTTCATCAATCGCGAGCCCCAGCTCAGCGGCGCCCGCCTTCCATGCCTTAATGCCCAAACGCTCGGTATCGACCAGCGTTCCATCCATGTCAAAAATAACAGCCTTGATCATATCGGTCCCCCATCGACTCTCGCTGTCGCGTTGCTGCAACTCTACCGCATTTGGCAACTTGTATATAACGTATGTACCATATTGCACTTTCGTTACATAGATAGAAGTATTATGACAAGCAGCCCGGTAGGATTATAGTTTTCGACCGAGTACACATTGGTAAGGAACGTTTCATGCTTTCAGACACCACCGCACCTGCAGAGGAGCTTCAGGACAAGCTATCGGCGCTCGAGCAGCTGCTTTTGGCATACGGACGCGTCGCCATCGGTTTTTCCGGTGGTGTCGACAGCAGCTTTTTGGCCGCGGTCTGCGCCCGCATCATGCCTGCCGACACGCTCCTCGTTCACCTCACCACGCCGCTCATCAGCACGCCCGAGCAAGCTTCGTTTGAGCGGTCCGTTGACGGGCAGGCCAACGAGAGTCCGCATTTTAAGCTCCCCGTGCTCAATCTTTCGGTGGATCAGTTGCAGCTCCCCCAAGTAGCCTGCAACGATGCTAATCGCTGCTACCACTGCAAGCACGCCGGCTTTACCGCCATCGTCAACCACGCCAAGTCGCTCGGCTTTCCCACCGTCATCGACGGCAGCAATGCAAGCGATCGCGGTGACTACCGCCCTGGCATGCGCGCGGCAAAAGAGCTCGGCGTACGCTCCCCTCTCATGGAGGTCGACTTTACCAAGGACGAAGAGCGCGAGCTGCTGCGCGCATGGGGCTATCCCGTTTGGAACCTGCCGGCGGGAGCCTGTCTTGCCACGCGCGTCCCCACGGGCGAGGAGCTTACGCGCGAGAAGATCGATTTAATCCGTATCTGCGAGGACTACCTGCACGATCTTGACCTGGCGCAGGTTCGCGCGCGCTTGGTCGGCGGCTGCATGCATATCGAGGCCGCCCCCGCAGATGTCGCCAAGATTTCCGCTCTCGGCGGCAGCGCCGTCGATGCCGAGGGCAAGACCCCGCTGCCCGCCGCCATCGAGTCCGCACTGCGCGAGCTGGGCTGCGGCCACATCTCCCCCGAGATCACCCCCTACATCCACGGCAACATGAACCTGTAGGTTGCGCCGTTTTACAAACGGCGCAACTGCTCGGCGCTGCGCGGGGGGCCGGGCCCCCCCACAGTCGGGCACAACCAAC
>DBEWTI010000073.1:0-5952 GCA_048205975.1 Collinsella sp. | reverse complement strand
ACCGGCTGGCGTCCCATGCCGCTCGGCGCATACTGGCCGGCTTCGATAATGCGTGCGAGCTTCTCGGCCTCGACAGGGCGATCGCTGTATTTGCGGCAGCTGCGGCGGTGGATGAGTGCCTCGATGGTCTCCATGTGTCCTCCTGACGTTGGTTTCGATGCCTCGTTCTTACCCGCCGAACCAAAACCGTAATCGCGCCGTCGGCTTCAAACAATGCAAGCTACCAAGTGGAAAGCTGGTTTGCATAAAACTTCAGCCGGAATGTGACAGACCGGTGGGATGATTAAACGTTTTATCCCGTCTACCCTGCGGTTTTTACCACTTGCCTAAATGATGCGCGCATAAGCTCTGATAAAGGTTTTACTAAAGGAGTACCAACGTGTATCAACGCGCCATAGTGGCGCCGGGCCAGGAGGTAACATCATGTTCCAGGCTGGAGATGTCGTCGAGACCGACTTCGAAGGATTTCTGAAGCTGTTGCGTTCCAAGACGCGCGCTTTCGTGTCGATCAATGATCACGAATACTACATCACGCACACCGATGGCTATTGGCGTGTTCAGGATTGCGAGACCCTCAACGATAAGGGCCACTTTACTGACTGCTCCGAGCTGGTCAACACGGTCTGCGAGGTTGTCGAGCTGCCTTGGATCTGCGGCAAGAGCCTGCACGACAGCTTCTCGGGCGCCACGGTCTACGAGGCCGTCGCTGCTTAACAGCCAACAATCGATATTCTCTCGCAACCGCCGGCGCCGCCCCGCGCCGGCGGTCTTTTTTGTCGATATGTTATATAGGTCGCACGTCTTGCACGGCCGCCCTTGACGATAGTCAAAACTCGGACTAACCTGAAACTACAATTAGTCAAAACTCGGACTATCGAATGGTGGAAGAGATGGATTGCGCGGTTACGTTGGTCGATTTTGACCGGATGCTCAACGGGCTTGACCGTATCTATTCGGAGTTCGCGCGTGCCTGCGGTCTTTCGGACTGCGCCTACTGGATGCTCGTCGACACGAGTGCAGCGGGCGGAAGCGTTGCCGTGAGTAGGCTGACGAGTGAATGGTTCTACAGCAAACAGACCATCAATTCGGCGATCAAGACGCTTAGGGCGCGAGGGCTTGCGACGTTGGAGTTTGCCGAGGGCAGTCGTAAGAACAAGGTTGTGCGACTGACCGAAGAAGGTACGCAGTTTGCCAAGCGCTACGCGTTGCCGGCGCAAAAAGCCGAGCAACAGGCATTCGAGGCGCTCGAGCCGTGGGAACAGCGCGAGATCATGCGCTTGGTCGGTAAGTTCTCCCATGTTCTTAACGAAGAGTGCGAGGCATTTAAACGGCAAGTGGCCGCCGAGAACGAGGCTGACGATAAGGGCGAAGGGGAGACATGCGACTCTTAATGAGGTTTATGAGGCCGTATCGCGGGCTGATTGCGGTGACGCTGTTTGTACTGCTGATAGATAACGTCGGCACGCTGCTGGTGCCTACAATGTTGGCGAATATGGTCAATACTGGTATCACGACGGGCGATATCGACTACATCTTGCGCAACGGCGTGTATATGCTCATCGCGACCGGCATGGCCAGTGGCGGCGCGGTGCTGGGCTGCTATCTTTCGGCCCGTCTGGCGGCCAATGTAGCCTGCGACATTCGCAACGCCGTCTACGATAAGTCACTCGAGCTATCCGCCAGCGACTTTGAGCGCTTTGGTACGGGTTCGATGATCACGCGCTCGCTCAACGACATCAACGTGATCCAGCAAGCGATCCTGCAGACGATTCAGCTGGTGTTACCGGTACCGTTCTTGGCCGTGGCGGGCATCATCTTTGCCTGGTTTATCGATCCTGCCATGGGTACGCTGCTGGGCGTGGTCGTTGCGATCGTGCTGGTGGCGGCGGTCTTTACCGTTGCCAACGCCGCGCCGATCTTTATGCGCCTGCAGAGCTTTATCGACCGCATGAACGTGGTGCTGCGCGAGAACATCGTGGGCGTGCGCGTCATCCGCGCATTTAACAAGGAGCGCCACGAGGAGCGGCGCCTGGACGAGGTGTTTGGCGATTACGCAGCCAATGCCATCAAGGTCAACCACCTGTTTGTGGGCCTCGACAGCTCAAGCTTCTTTTTGATGAACATCGCCGAGGTGGCGGTGCTGTGGGTGGGCGGCAACCGCGTGGGCGTCCATGCCATGCAAATCGGCAGCATCTCGGCCGTGCTGGAGTACGCGATCCTGATCCTGTTCTTTGTGATGATGGCGCAGATGGTAGTACTGACGCTTCCGCGCGCCGCGGCGTGCCTCAACCGTGCGCAGCAGGTGCTCGAAATCGAGCCGAGCATTGTGGACGGCAAGGCTACGCTGGGCGACGGGGCGCCTGAGTCCGCAGATGGGGCCGACGCGGTGGCCGTGTTCGACCACATGTCGTTCCGTTTTGACGATGCCGACGAGGACACCCTGTGCAACCTGAGTTTTGCCTGCCGCCGCGGACAGACGACCGCGATCGTGGGCTCAACGGGCTCGGGCAAGTCAACGGTGGCCAAGCTCTTGCTTCGCTTTCACGATGCCACGAAGGGCACCATTCGCCTGAACGGCATCGATCTGCGCGACCTTTCGCAAGACGACATCCGCGGGCGTATCGCCTATGTGCCGCAGAAGGCATGGCTGTTCTCGGGTACCGTGGCGAGCAATCTGCGCTTTGGCAACGAAGACGCGACCGAGGCTGACATGCTCCATGCGCTGGAGGTTGCCCAGAGCACCTTTGTGCTCGACCAGCCCCAGGGGCTCGATACGCCGGTGGCCCAGGGCGGCACGAACTTCTCGGGCGGTCAGCGCCAACGCCTGGCGATCGCCCGCGCGCTCATGAAGCATGCCGACCTGTATATCTTCGACGACAGTTTTTCGGCCCTGGACTTTAAGACCGATGCGGCACTGCGCCATGCGCTGCAGGACGAGACGTGCGATGCCGCGGTGCTCATCATCGCCCAGCGCATCTCGACTATTTTGCATGCCGATCAGATCGTGGTGCTCAAAGACGGCGAGGCCGTGGGCCTAGGCACGCACGACGAGCTCATGGAAACCTGCGAGGTGTACCGCGCTATCGCGGAATCGCAGATGAAGGGAGGTGAGTAGCATGACCGAGGGGCTCAAGAAGCAGGGCATCGCCGATGACGCCGCGGTTGCAGAGGCAGTCGAGGAGACGGGCGCCACGCCCGTCCTGGACGAAGCCGCCAGGGCAGCGGCGGAGCGTGAGGCTCGCCGCCAGGCACTCTACGAGGAAAACGAGCGCGCCGAGGACGAGCGCGCCCGCGCCGAGGCGGAGCGTATGCGCGACGTTGACGACGAGGACGAGGACGAGACGCCCCGCGACACCTGGGCGACGGTGCGCCGCCTGTGGAGCGAGGCTGCCGGCGACCATTGGCGCTTCTATATCGTGTTCGCGAGTATTGTGTTCTATGCCATCTTTAACACCGCTGCGCCGGCATATAGCGCCCGTGTGATCGATGAGCTGTGGGGCCACATTCAGGTGGCGTTTGCCAACGATACCACCTTCAACATCACCTGGGAGAACTGCGGCAGGACCATCTTCATCTACTTTATGATTTGGACGGCCGCTGCCTCGTTCTACGCGCTCCAGAGCTTTTTGATGTCGAGCGTGGCCGAACGCCTCAACCTGCGTCTACGCAACCGCATCGCACAAAAGCTCAACCGTCTGCCGCTTGCCTATTTTGACGCGCATCGTCCCGGCGAGGTCGTCAGCCGTGCGACCAACGACTTGGACAAGATGTCCGAGAGCATGCAGCGCGGCTTGCTGCAGCTTCTGGTGTCGATTGGTACCGTGGTGGGCGCCGTGAGCGTGATGTTCGTGTTTAGCGTGCCGCTCACGCTAGTCTTTTTGTTCTTTATGGCGCTGTCGCTGCTGGTGACCAAGGTGGTCTCGCGCCGCACACATGATGTGACCGGTGAGCGCCAGGAGTGGGTGTCAAAGATTACGAGCGCGGTTGAGGAGGGCTACTCGGGCCGTCTGGTGATTCGCGCGTTCAACCGTGAGCGCCAGAGTTCTGCCGAGGTGCATGAGGCCTCGAGGGAGCTAGCGCGCGTGAGTACCAAGGCCGACTTTATGATTAACGCCGTCGGCCCCGCGGTGCGCTTTATCGGCCGCCTGGCACAGATCGTGATTGCGATTGTGGGCTGCAGTATGCTGGTTGCCGGCCACATGACCGTCGGCGTGTTCCAGGCGTTCTTCCAGTTTATCTACGAGGCATCCGAGCCCATGACGCAGTTGTCGTTTACCTTCAACTCGCTGCAGAGCGCGCTGGCGAGTGCAGAGCGCGTGTTCGACCTGCTCGATGAGCCCGAGATGGAGGCCGATCCGCTGCCGGACAAGGCCGCCAAGCTGCCGGGCAAGGTCGAGGGCCGCGTCTCCTTTGAGCATGTGCGCTTTGGTTATTCGCCCGACAAGCCGCTTATGCGCGACGTGTCGTTTACCGCCGAGCCGGGCCAGAAGATTGCCGTGGTGGGAACCACGGGCGCGGGCAAGACGACGCTCATCAACCTGCTCATGCGCTTCTACGAGATTGACGGCGGGCGTATTACGCTCGACGGCGTGGATACGAGCCGCATGGACCGCGGCGAGCTACGGCAGCAGTTTGGCATGGTGCTGCAGGACGCCTGGCTGTTCGATGGCACGATTGCCGAAAACATCGCCTACGGCTGTCCCGAGGCGACGCGCGACGAGATCGTGGCCGCCGCTCGTGCCGCGCAGGTCGACTTCTTTGTGCGCACCATGCCGCAGGGCTACGACACGCGCGTGGCCAACGATGCCGAAAGCATCAGCCAGGGCCAGCGTCAGCTGCTGACCATCGCACGCGTGCTGCTCAACAACCCGGCGATTCTCATCCTGGACGAGGCGACCTCAAGCGTGGACACGCGTACCGAGCTTGCCATCGGCCGTGCCATGGATGCGCTTATGCGCGGGCGCACGAGCTTTGTGATCGCACACCGCCTGTCGACGATTGTGGATGCCGACCTGATTCTGGTCATGGATCACGGCAACATTATCGAGCAGGGCACGCATAAGGAGCTGCTGGCTGCCGAGGGTGCCTACGCCGACCTCTATCTGAGCCAGTTCGCATAATGTGACAACGGGACAGTCCCACATGTCGCATCACCGCAAAGGCGCGCCGGGGTTGAATTCCCTGGCGCGCCTTCTTGCGTTGATGCCGATGTCGTTTTGTGCCGCTTGCGTTCCTAGCGCTCGTCCACGAGCTTGGCGACGAGGGCTTTGAGCTCGGCCACCTCTCGCTCGAGTTCCTTGACGCGGCGGGCATTCTCGGTGATGCCCTGGCGGTTGAGGGCACTCTGCTCGGCGGCGTCATCGGGCATGTACTCGCGATGCTGCTTGGCGTCGAAACTCTCCTCGAACACGCGGCAGCCGTTGCGCTTGATGATGCGTCCCGGCACGCCCACGACGGTGCAGTTGTCGGGCACGTCTTTAACGACGACCGAGTTGCCGCCGATTTTGACGTTGTTGCCGATGCGAATGTTGCCGAGCACCTTGGCGCCCGTGCCCACGGTGACGTTGTTGCCTAGGGTGGGGTGGCGCTTGCCGGTCTCGTTGCCGGTACCGCCGAGCGTGACGCCCTGGTAGAGCACGCAGTTGTCACCCACAATGGTGGTCTCGCCGATGACGACGCCCATGGCGTGGTCGATAAAGAAATGCTTGCCGATCTGTGCGGCGGGATGAATCTCGACGCCGGTGATGTGACGGGTGATTTGCGAGAGCACGCGGGCGAGCGAGCGATGACCGTGCTCCCAGAGCCAGTGCTCGGGCACGTGGTTCCACTTGGCGTGCAGGCCAGGATAGGAAAGGAAGATGACCAGACCGTTTTGCGCGGCGGGGTCCTGCGCTTGGACGGTCTTGATGTCCTCGCGAATGGTATTGATAAAGCTCACCGGCCGCCCTCCCT
>DBEWTI010000067.1:0-65087 GCA_048205975.1 Collinsella sp. | reverse complement strand
ACTGATGGACTGCTGAAAAAGGAATTGGCAAATGGAAAATTGATGATCGGCGAGTCGGCAGGCGCAATTATATGCGCTCCAAGCATCCAATATATCGAGCAAATGGATGAAAAGCCGGAGGACTACTCACAAGAAGATGATTCAGGGCTTAATTTGATTGATTTCTATGTTCTTCCGCATTATCTTACGGCACCATTTAAGAAAGTTACCGAGAAAATAATGACTGAGTTTTCGGATTTGAATCTATGCCCAATTAACAACCGTCAGGGAATTGTAATTGATGGTGAAGGTTCAAAGGTAATTTGCAAAGACTAATTTAAAAATTCCAGTTTGCCGTACTCGTTCCTAGCAGGGCTTGGGGCAGGCACGCCCCAACAAGAAGCTGTCCCAAAGGGGCCAGACTGGGGACTGCGGACGATTTCTTGGACCGTTACGCGGCCCTTCCCAGCGCGGAGCGGAACTCGGCCGGCGTGCGGCCACCGAGCGCATCGCTGCGCCTCACCGTATTGTATCGACCGATCCAGCCCCCGAGCTCCTCGATGAAGCGGGCGGGGGTCCAGTCCGACCAGTCCCTGCCGTACCAGAACTCCTTCTTGAGCAGGCCGAAGAAGCCCTCCATCGCCGCGTTGTCCGGGCTGCAGCCCTTGGCGGACTGGATTGGCTACACTGATGTGGACAGTTCCGGGAGGGGCGCAAGAGACGGAAAGGCCGTGTGCGCGTTCCTGCGCGAGGGCCGCGGGGAGGGGCTGCCTGGGTACGGCGCCTGTCAACTCGGTCTACGTCTTTGATGACCGGGTCGTACTCAATATCAACTTCACGGATGATGCCAAAACGGTCACCCGTGAGGAAGTGTTGGGTTCGAGTGCTGTGGACAATGTTCCAGCATGCTGGGATCGAACTCGCTAGCCGGAATCACACGGTAGCCGTGGCGGAGCAGAAGATCGACGAAGACACCGTTGCCCGTTGTGAGTTTGCCGCTGAACGTTCCGTCGTAGATGCGACCCGCACCGCACGAGGGGCTACGATCTTGAAGGATGCACGCGGCGATATCTTCCGGCCCGCCCGCCAGCTCGCACATATCGAGCGCGCGCTCTGCGCCCAGGCGAAACTCGCGATCGACCGAGGCGCCCTCGCAGGTACGGACCTCGCCGCTCACAATCTCGGATGGCTTGCGCGGCGTGGGTAAGCCACCAAAAACCTCGGGGCATACCAACAGGACCTCGGTCCCCGTGCGCTCGCAAGCCTCGACTAGCTCGCGATGGTAGTTGTCGAGCCCGTTATACTTGCAGCTCTCGCCCATCAAGCAGGCGCTCACCACGATCTTCATATACAACTCTCCCCACGCAAATCGCCCCATTTGAGATGGACACTCAAATGGGGCGATTGACACTGCGCAACTAGTATTACTGCTGCTTTGGCATCAGCGGATTCTCGCGCGTGAGAAGATTCATAAACTCCTCGCCCGTGATCGTCTCCTTCTTGTACAGATAACGAGCCAGCTCATGGAGCTTAAACTTGTTCTCCTTGAGGATCTGCAGGGCGCGATCATGCGCGTCCTCGATCAGCTTGGCTACAATCGCGTCCACGCGCTCGGCCGTACCGGGAGCGCAGGTAAGCGACGTGTCCTGGTTGAGGTAAGCGTTCTGGACGGTACCGAGCGCCATCATGCCAAACTCATCGGACATACCAAAGCGCGTCACCATATTACGGGCGAGCTTGGTGGCCTGCTCGATATCATTGGCCGCGCCGGTCGTCATCTCACCAAAGATGAGTTCCTCGGCTGCACGGCCACCGCAATAGACGGCAAGCTTGTCCAGGACCTCCTGACGTGTGGTCAGGAAGCGCTCATCCTCCTCGACCTGCATGGTGTAGCCCAGAGCACCGCTCGTGCGCGGCACGATGGTAATCTTCGTGACCGGCGCGGAACCCTTTTGGCGGGCAGCAACAATAGCATGGCCGATCTCGTGGTAGGACACAACCTGCTTCTCGTGATCGGACAGCACCGTGGACTTGCGCTGCTGACCGGCGATGACAACCTCCACCGACTCCTCAAAATCGTCCTGCGTGGCGCGCTTGCGACCCTCGCGGACGGCACGCAGAGCACCCTCGTTGATGATATTGGCCAGGTCGGCGCCCGAGGCACCGGGCGTGGCGCGGGCAATCGCGGTCAGGTCGATCGGGGGCTGCGTCTTCACGCTCTTGGCATGGAGCTCAAGGATGTTCTTGCGACCGGTCAGATCGGGCAACTCAACGGGGATGCGGCGGTCAAAACGACCAGGGCGCAGCAGCGCCGGATCGAGGCTGTCGGGGCGATTGGTTGCGGCAAGGACAACGATACCCTTGTGGTTATCGAAGCCATCCATCTCGGTCAGCAACTGATTGAGCGTCTGCTCGCGCTCGTCGTTGCCGCTAAAGCCGCCGCCATCGCGCTTCTTACCGATGGTATCGATCTCATCAATAAAGACGATACACGGGGCCTTTTCCTTGGCCTGCTTAAACAGGTCACGAACCTTAGCAGCGCCGCGACCAACAAACATCTCAACGAACTCAGAGCCCGAAATGCTAAAGAACGGAACACCGGCCTCGCCGGCAACAGCCTTGGCAAGCAGGGTCTTACCGGTACCCGGAGGGCCAACAAGGAGAGCACCGCGCGGCAGCTTGGCGCCGATCTCCTCGTAGCGCTGCGGCTTCTCCAGAAAGTCGACGACCTCCTTGAGAGACTCCTTGGCCTCTTCCTGGCCGGCGACATCCTTAAAGGTCACGCCCACGTCCTTGGAGGCGATCACGCGCGCGCCGGACTTACCCAGTCCGCCGCCGCCAAAACCGCCGCCACCAAAGTTCATCGACGGGCCGTCATCGCCCATAGCCTTCTTCATGCGGCGGTTGAGCCACCAACCGATGAGGAAGAAAATCGCCATGGGAAGAATGAGCGTGAGCAGGTAGTAGGTCATCAGACCCGAGTTCTTATCGGGAACGACCGACTCAAGCGAGGCGCCAGATTCAAGCACGCGATCGGTAAAGCCCGCATCATTCGGCACACCGGTTGTCTTATAGGCGATGTTCTCGTCCTCGCCCTTCTTAGTGTAATAAATCGTGTAATCGTCAGTGTTGTACTCAACCTTGTCGACACTCTTCTTATCGAGCGCTTTGACAAACGTCGAGTAATCGGTCTTCGTAATCTGCTGCGTGTGACCGATGTTGGGGAACAGAACGGTCGAGAGCACGAGGTAGACGACGAAGGCGATGAGCACGTAGAGGATCATATTCCGTCTACGTTTATTGTCATCCATCTCCATCTGCTTGAACTCCATCTACTGGGGTTGATAATGCTATCTAGAATACCCAACCGGGACGGCGATAAACCGACGCCGGGCACGAAAGGACAGAGATGGCATCACTGGAAGTCGGCAAGGTTCAAATCTATACGGGCGACGGCAAGGGCAAGACGACGGCCGCGCTGGGGCTCGCGCTGCGCGCCACGGGCTATGGACTTAACGTGCTTATGCTGCAGTTTGCCAAGAAGCTGCACTGCGCCGAACACGATGCCGCGCCGCGCCTGGGGCTGCGTATTGTGCAGGCCGATCGCGACACGCCCGAGGCTTGCGCCGCACAGATCATGGAGCTTGCGCGCGAACAGATTAGCAGGGTAGACGTGCTGATCTTGGATGAACTGGGAGAAGCCATACGCCGAGGCTTTGTGACGCGCGAGGATGTGGAGGGGTTGATCGCGCTGAAGCCTACCACCACGGAGCTCGTGCTCACCGGCCGCGGATTGCTGCCCCTCGCAGACCTTGCCGACTTAGTAACCGAAATGCGCCCCGTCAAACACTACTTCGACGAAGGACTCCTAGCCCGCCAAGGCATCGAATACTAGCCATTGCGGACGTCCCCAATGGCTAGGCGGTGGCGCGGCCTAGCCAGTTGCCGCTGTGGTGGTAGATGGTGAACATCGTGGCCGTGATGAGCCAGGTTACGGGGTAAACAAGCAGCAGGTGCTCAAGCGACGGATCGAACGGCATGATCGCAAACACCCAGATCACCCTGAGCACGACAGTGCCAAAAATCGTGAGCAGCATGGGCTGCAAGCTCACGCCGGCACCGCGAATGGAGCCCGACGCGTTTTCGATAATCGAGAAGATCGCGTAGAACGGCGCGATAAAATGAAGAATCGTCGTGGTGTACGCCGAAATCGAAGCATCGTCGACAAACAGACGCGACAACGGACCCGAGAACACCAGCAGCACGGCAGACAGGCCACCAATGAGCATAAACGACAACACGAGCGACGTATGGTAGCCCTTGCGCATGCGCTCGTAGTTGCGTGCGCCAAAGTTCTGCGCCGAGAACGTGGTGATCGAAACGCCAAGCGCCTCGGTAACCATCCAGACAATGCCATCCAAACGGCCCGAAAGACCCCACGCCGTGGTGACATCGGCACCAAACGAATTGACCGACACCTGAATCAAAACGTTGGAAATCGAATACGCAGCAGATTGAAAGCCGAGTGGCAGACCACACGAGATCATGCTCTTACAAATGCCAGGATCAATGCCGAGTTTGGACAGTGAAAGCCGCCACGCACCCGGTGCGTGCATCATACGAATCACGATCATCGTGGCGTTGGAGCAAATGGTCAGCGCCACCGCGATGCCACAGCCCAGAGCCTCCATATGCAACACAGCGACAAAGATGATATCCAGCACCACGTTCACAAGGCAGCCAGAGGCAATGATCACGGCGGGGCCGCGCGTGTCGCCCACGGCGCGCAGCAATGCCGTTCCCATATTGAGCAGCAGCGCCGCAACCATGGCGGCAAAATAACAACGAGCATAGGCCACGCCCTCGGCCAATAGTTCATGCGGCGTGTTCATAAGCACCAGCATGGGTTCAACGAACACTATGCCAAGAATCGAGAAAACGATACCGCCCACCAGCGCGAGCGTCATGGCAGTATGGACCGATCGGCTCAGGCGCCCATCATCGTGCTGACCAAAATACTGACCGGTAATGACCGCGCAGCCGGCACCGACGCCGACGCAAAAACCAATGCAGAGCTCGGTGAGCACCATCGTGGCCTGGATGCCGCCCAGCGCGAGCTTACCGCCAAACTGACCGACGATATAGGTACCGATAAGCGTGTATGCCTGCTGAAAAAACGAGCTAAAGAAGATGGGAACGCACAGCGAAAGCAGCTGCTGCCAAATGACACCCTGCGTTACATCAATAGCCGTAGATTTCTTAGCCACACGCCCTCCCCACCAGCGTACGTCAAACAATAAAACGGCAATTTAAGACCAAAGCCAATACCAGCTTAGCACCGACTGGGATCGGCCGATACACCCCGAATCAGAGCCCGGTGCGAAATATCTGCCTAGTGATACAAACCCGGCTGGTAGTGGTACTCGTTGCTCACATGCGGGCACAGCTGCCAAAAGGCCACAGCACTTGCCGCGGCCACGTTGAGCGAATCGACCCCGTGCGCCATCGGAATACGCACGGCGCGGTCGCAGCCTGCAATGGTCTTGGCGCCCAAGCCAGCACCCTCGGTGCCCATAAAGATTGCCAGGCGGTCAATCTCCTGCAGCGCGGAATCGTCCAGCGACACCGAATCATCCGTCAACGCCATGGCGGCACACGAAAAACCGGCATCATGAAGCGCGGCCAGACCATCATGTGGCCACACGCGAGCCTCACTGCCAATACGCGTCCACGGCACCTGAAACACCGTGCCCATGCTCACGCGGGCAGAGCGACGATACAGCGGATCGCAGCACGTAGGGCTCACCAAAATGCCGTCGACGTTGAGCGCGGCGGCCGAGCGGAAAATCGCGCCCACGTTTGTGTGGTCGACAATACCCTCGAGCACGCATACGCGCACCGGGCGCTCCCCCGCCGCCTCGACGACGCCGCCAAGGAACTCATCAACAGGAATCTGTCGCGGGCGACGGAACGCCGCGAGCGCACCGCGCGTCACGTTAAAGCCCGTCAACTGCTCCATGAGCTCCATGGAGGCCACGAACACAGGAACCGGACCCGCGCCCTCGCGCACAACCAGGCGCTCAAACAGCGGCATCATCTGATCGAGCCAGCGCTCACCCAACAGAAAGCTCACCGGCTCGTATCCGGCGCGCACCGCACGCTCTATGACCTTGGCACTCTCGGCGATAAAGATGCCCTTTTGCGGCTCCAGCACGCAGCGCAGCTCGCGCTCGGTCAGTCGCACGTAGGCATCGAGCCGCTCGTCCTCGAGCGAATCAATTCGCAGAACCTCAACGGCATCAGTCATAGCAGCCAGCCAGCACCCTTCTTACAGCAGCATCAATATCAAACGAGGCGACGCCAGGCGCCGCCCCTCAATCATTCCAACCCGATAATACCGTGGGCAAATAGGAGATTTACGCCTCAACGCGACGATACGTCACGAACTCATAATCGAGGCCTTCGTCACCCTCGCCCGCGGCAATCGTGGCAACCCCTTCGCGCCGCGCAACTTCCCACGCGGGATCGGCGTCCAAGTCGGGAAAGTACGTGTCCACGGGATGGACGCAGTGGTTATGCGTGACCTCGGCCTCCACGCAGTACGGCAAAAACTGCCGATAGACATCGCCGCCGCCGATCACCCAGGCAACGGGCTCATCGGCAACCGCGGCGAGTGCCTCATCGATGCTATGCACCACGTCGACGCCCTCGGGCGTAAAATCCTCGTCGCGCGTGAGCACGATATTGCGACGATTCTTGAGCGGACGTCCACCGGGAAAACTCAGCAGCGTCTTGCGTCCCATGATGACCGGACAGCCCTTGGTGCACGCCACAAAATGGCGCATGTCGGCGCGATTGGACACGACCATATCGCCCTCGCAGCCAATGCCCCAGTCTTCACACACGGCGACGATGGCAGAAAGCTTACACGTCATGCCCGCCACCTACACCGCAATGGGGATGTTCTTGACCTGCGGGCCGTGCTCGTAGCCCTCGACGATCAGGTCGTCGGTCGTAAACGCGTAGAAATCGTGCACATCGGGGTTAAGCGTTACCTTGGGCGCCGCAAACTGCGGACGCTCGATAAGTTCGCGGACGATATCGACATGACGGTCATAAATGTGGGCATCGGCAATCACATGCAGCAGCTCGCCGGGAATCATATCGACCGACTGCGCGACCATCATCAGCAAGATAGCGTACTGGCACACGTTCCAGTTATTCGCGGCCAAAATGTCCTGGCTGCGCTGGTTGAGAATCATGTTGAGCGTGGGCTTATCGTCCTGCGGGCGCTGCGTAACGTTATAGGTCACGCTGTAGGCGCACGGATACAGGTGCATCTCGGACAGGTCGTTAAACACGTACGTGTTGGTCATGATGCGGCGGCTGTACGGCGTGTGCTTAAGATCGTACAGTACACGATCCATCTGGTCGAAATCGCCCTCGGCATAATGGCTCTTCTGGCCAATCTGATACCCGTAGGCCTTGCCGAT
This sequence comes from Collinsella sp., assembly GCA_048205975.1. GTDB lineage: Bacteria > Actinomycetota > Coriobacteriia > Coriobacteriales > Coriobacteriaceae > Collinsella. The sequence continues at coordinate 57,615 of DBEWTI010000067.1, read as the reverse complement.
GGAGCCGGTCTCGTCGGCCCACTCATCCCAAATATGGCTGTTGAGGTCATGGACGTTATTGGACTTCTTTTGATAGATCCACAAGATCTCGTCCATCGCAGACTTAAGCGCCGTGCGGCGCAGGGTAAGCGCGGGAAACTCCTCGCGCAGGTCGTAGCGTGCCGTAACGCCAAAGTTTTTAATGGTATAGGCAGGGGTGCCATCCTCCCACACCGGACGGACCTTTTGGCCCTCGGTGGTGGTGCCATGGTCCAGAATATCGCGGCACATGGATACAAACTGTTGATCAGCCTTGCTCATTGACCCTCCTGTCAGTCGCCTATAAGCAATTTTTATTGTAGCCCAGGCGCACGCGGCCCCACAGCCCAAACATAAGCCCTCATTTTCTGACATATGCCAGAAATTCCTTGCGCAAATCCGCACGTTCGCTATTCTATTGTTGGCATATGTCAGATTTGGAGAGTGCATGGCAGGAAGACGCGAAAAATTGCGCCGCGTTGGGATCATCCCCGAATATCGTGGCTTTACCCCCGATGGCCTGGCCAGCGGAGACGCGATCGACATGACGGTCGATGAGCTCGAAGTCCTGCGCCTGTGCGACCTGGAAGGCCTCAATCAGGAGGCTGTCGCCCAGCAAATGGGCATCGCCCGCGCCACCGTGGCGGCCATCTGCAGCCGCGCACATCGCAAGGTGGCAAACGCGCTGGTCAACGGGCGGGCGCTCGTCATCGAGGGCGGCACTATCGCGTACTCCCCCATCACCGCAACGACGGCCGCATGGCCAGCAAAGGAGGTCGGCGCCATGAGGGTGGCAACGACGTACGACAACGGCAACATCTTTATGCACTTTGGCCGTAGTGAGCAGTTCAAGATCTACGACATCCAGGATGGCAAGGTGCTCAACGAACAGGTCGTGGGCACCGGCGGCACCGGTCACGGCGCATTGGCGGGCCTGCTTGCCAACGGCGGCGTCGACACGCTCATCTGCGGCGGTATCGGCGGCGGCGCCATCAACGCGCTCACCCAGGCCGGCATCACGGTCTACGCGGGCGCCCAGGGCAGCTGCGACGCCTGCGTCGAGGCCCTTATCGCGGGCACGCTCGCGCAGACCGGCGAGGCCACCTGCGACTGCCATGGTCACGACCACGAGCACGCCCATGAGCATGGCGAGTCCTGCGGCTGCCACGGCCATCACGAGCACAAGGGCCACGAGGGTTGCGGCTGCCACTAGCGGCAAATACCCTGCCGCCAGCACGCTCCCACGCGTACAACAACCTGCAAACGAACGGCGAAGGCCGCCTGGAATACGATCCAGGCGGCCTTCGTCATACACAACTCAAAAGAGCCATTACTTTTTATTGCGCATCTGCGCTTCCATCTGACGCAGCAGGTCCATATCGGACTTGGGACCGCCCGTTCCCAAGCCACCCAGGCCGCCCATGCCGCCCAGACCCATGGCATCCAGACCGGGAATATTGGGCATGCGCATCTTCTTGCCCTTCTTACCCTTTTTGCCCTTCTTGCCACCAGCCTGTGCCTGATTGGCCATCGTGCGCATGCGGCCCATCATCTTGTTCATCTCGCCCCACTGCTTCATAAGGCTGTTGACCTCAGTGGGGGTCACACCGGCACCCTTGGCAATGCGGGCACGGCGCTGACCGTTGATGATGGAGGGGCGCAGGCGCTCCTCCTTGGTCATCGACATGATGATGGCCTCGTTCTTATCGAAGATGCCCTCGTCCAGATTACCGCCCATCTGGTTGAGCGCACGCTGGCCACCGGGGAGCATGCCCAGGATGCCCTTCATACCGCCCATCTTTTTGACGGCCTTCATCTGGTCGAGCATGTCGTTCATGGTAAAGCCCTCGCGCAGCATGCGCTCGGCGGCCTCGAGCTGCTCTGCGTCGGCCGCCTCCTGGGCCTTCTCGATGATGCCGACGACGTCGCCCATGCCCAGAATGCGCTTGGCCATACGATCGGGATAGAACGGCTCCAGCGAATCGGGTTTCTCGCCCATGCTCACGAACTTGATGGGCTTACCGGTCACCTGGCGCACGGAAAGCGCGCCGCCGCCACGGGCATCGCCGTCGAGCTTGGAGATGATCACGCCGTCAAAGTCGGTTCGCTCGGCAAAGGTCGAGACGACGTTGACGATATCCTGGCCGGTCATGGCATCGACGACCATCAGCACCTGATCGGGCTTGACGGCCTTCTTGATGTCCACGGCTTCCTGCATCATCTGTTCGTCGATCTGCAGACGACCGGCGGTATCGACGATGACCACGTCGCGCAGGTGGTCGACGGCCTCCTGGATGGCGCCCTTGGCGATGTCGACCGGGTGTGCACCGTCGCCGCGGAAGACCGGTACGCCGATCTCACCGCCAAGCGTGGCCAGCTGGTCGGCAGCGGCGGGACGGTAGACGTCGCACGCGGCGAGCAGCGGCGAGCGGCCCTGCTTCTTGAGCAGGTAGGCAAGCTTTACGGCCGCCGTGGTCTTACCGGAGCCCTGCAGGCCCACGAGCATGATGACATTGGGAATGCGGTTGCTAAAGACGAGCTTGCTCTCGGTAGAGCCGAGCATCTCGGTGAGCTCGTCGAGCACGATCTTGACGACATTTTGTGCCGGCGACAGCGACTCCATGACCTCGGCGGTCATGCAGCGCTCCTTGGTCTTGGCGACAAACTCCTTGACGACCTTAAAGTTGACGTCGGCCTCGAGCAGCGCCATGCGGATGTCGCGCATGGCCGAGGTGATATCGGCCTCGGTCAGCTTGCCCTTGCCGCGCAGGCGGTCAAATGTGTCGTTGAGGCGATCGCTCAGGGAATCAAACACTAGTCACTCCTTAATTGGACTCGCCCACCAGGGCGCGGCAGAAATCGTTGGCATTGAACTCCTGCAGGTCATCGACCTGCTCGCCCACGCCCACGCGCAGGATCGGGAGCTTTAGCTTCTCGGCCACGGCCATGGCGATACCGCCCTTTGCCGTGCCGTCGAGCTTCGTCATGATAATACCGTCCAGACCCAGTGCCTCGTTAAACTCGAGCGCCTGGTTCAGACCGTTCTGGCCGGTGGCGGCATCGATCACGAGCACGACCGAGACGGGCATGGGGCCGGCGGCCATATTGGCGGCGCGCTTACGCGTCACGTTGACCACCTTGGCGAGCTCGCGCATGAGCTCGGGGCTCGTGTGCAGGCGGCCGGCGGTGTCGATAAGCACCAGGTCGCTGCCGCGTTTATCGGCCTCATCGAGCACGTCGTAGCAAACGCTTGCCGGATCGGAGCCGCGATCGCGCTTGATGACGGGGACGCCGGCACGCTGGCCCCACACATCGAGCTGCTCGATGGCGGCAGCGCGGAAGGTATCGGCCGAACCGATCACGACATTCTTGCCGCGGGCAGCCATGGCGCTCGCGATCTTACCGACCGTCGTGGTCTTGCCGGCACCGTTAATGCCTACAAACAGCACGCAGCTCGGCGTATCGGAGAACGGATCGCGCTCGATGGGCACAAAGTGCTGCTCAAGCTGCTCGGCTAGGGCGCGACGGAGCTGCGGGGCGGTCTTGAGGTTCTTCTTCGCCGCGGCATCGCGCAGGTCATCGGAGACCTGAATGGCGACCTCGGCACCCATGTCACCCATAACGAGGGTATCCTCAAGGTCCTCCCAAAAGTCCTCGTCGACCTCGCCGCCAAAGTAGAAGACCTCGTTGAGGGCCTCGCGGCTGCGCTCAAGTCCGCGCGAGAGAGCGTCAAAGAATCCCATTATGCATTCACGACCTTTCCGGTTTCGCGATCGAGTTTTTGCGAGACGACGCGGCTGACGCCGTCGGCTTGCATCGAGACGCCATAGAGAACGTCAGCGTCCTCCATAGTACGGCGCTGATGCGAAATGACCAAGAGCTGCGTATCGGAACGCAGCACATCGAGGGCTCCGATGAGCTTGGACAGGTTGGCGTCATCAAGCGCCGCCTCGACCTCGTCCAGCACATAGAACGGCACAGTGCGCGTGCGGTACACGGCAAAGAGCAGGGCGAGCGCCGTCAGACTCTTCTCGCCGCCCGACATGAGCATCATCTTGGTGATGCGCTTGCCGCGCGGCTGCGCCACGACCTCGATGCCTGTCTCGGCCGGATGCTCGGGGTCGGTCATCTCCAGATGCGCCTGACCACCCGGGAACAGCATGGCGAAGATCTCGCGGAAGTTCACATCGACCTTCTCAAAGGTCACCAGAAAGGCCTTACGCATCTTGCGGTCGATGGCCACGGTGATCTTGGTGAGCGCCTTGCGCGCGCTCTCCAGATCGGCCAGCTGCTCCTCGATGTAATCGGCGCGACGCTTGAGCTGCTCGTACTCCTCCATGGCAACTTGGTTCACAGGGCCCAGGCTGTTGATCTGGCGCACAAGCTGGTTGAGCTCGCGCTCGGCGGCATCGCGGTCGGTGGGTGCCGGAAGCATGAGCGCTTCCTCGAGTACCGTGGTGCCATCGGCGGTAATGGCCTTAATGGCGGCCTCTACCTGCACCTCAAGCTTGCCGCGCGCGACCTTGAACTCGTTTTGCGTGGCGGTGGCGGTATCGACCCGCTCCTTAGCGCGGGCAACCTCTGCCTTGGCATCCTCGATGGTCTTCTTGAGCGAAGCGGAGTCCGCCTCCTCCAGAGAGGCCTGGTCACGCAGACGTGCGGCCCAATCTGACGCGCGCTCCAGCAGGGCCGAATAGCGCTCGTGCATGGGATCGACGCGCAGGCGCAGCAGCTCGAGTGAGCGCGAGGCCTGGCGTGTTCCGCGGATACGGCGGTCGATGCCCTCCAGGCGATGCTCCAGATCGGGCACGCGGCCCTTCAGCGAACGCAGGCGCTCGCTCGTCTGGGCCAGGCGAACCTTGGCATCGGCGAGCTTGCCGGCGGCCTCGGAATCGTCACGGCGAACGCGGTCGAGTTCGTCGTTGGCCTCGGCAATCTGCAAGCCCAGGTCGCTCGCCTGCGCACGAGCCTCGTCCCGCGAACGGGTGAGCTCGTCCACGCGCGGGCGCGCAGCGCGAACGGCCTCGGCAGCCTGCTCACGGCGCTTGGAAATACGCACGCGCTCGACCTCGGCATTGTTGGCGCTTTGCTCCAGGCGGCCGATCTCGGAGAGCAGCGAACGGCGCTCGCCCTCAAGACGGGCGATCTCGCCGGCGGCATCGCCCTCGGCGGCACGCGCTTCCTCAACGGCCGCATTGGCCTCGACGACCTGATCCGACACATGCTCAAACACAGCGGCCAAATCGGGCTCCAGGCCCTCCAGCTCGCGAATGCGACGCTTGCGCTCCAAAGCGCCCGAAGCTTCGCCGGCGTCGAGCCCCACACGCACCAGGCCGCCGCAGGCGACGCGGGCGCCATCGGGGGTCACGTAAGTCACGCCGTCAACGACCGGCGCCGACAGCGCGGCAGCAAGATCGTCCACGACGTAATAACCGCCGAGCAGCGCCTCGACGACGGGACCATAGCCTGCGCGCACGGACAGACGATCAACCAGACGGGTACCGGAGGCGCCCTCAGCGGGGGTAAAGCCGCTCACGCCGCGCGCCATCAGCAGTGCCTCGCCCGAAGCCTTCTTTTGGTCCAAAGCCGCACGACCGGCGCGCTCAAGCGTAGCGGCATCATCAAACAAAAGAGCATCGATATCGCCGGCAAGTAGTTGCTCAACCAGGCCCTCAAGCTCACGAGGGGCGTCGAGCACGTCGCCCAGACGGCCTGAGACATCATCGCCCAGTGCGCCCATCAGACGGCTCACCAGCGGCGAGCTGTCTGCCATGCGGGCATCAAGCTTCTTTTGGCTGGCAAGCTCCGAGCGCACCTCGGACAGCTTGTTGCGCGCCTCACTCTCACGATTACGCAAGTCCTTCAGGGCTGCACGGGCGACCTCGGTGGCCTCACGCGCATCGGCCTGGGCCTGGCGCGCTTCCTCAAGAGCACCCTCAAGCTCCTCGGCGCGGTCGCGACGGCTCTCGAGCGAGGCCGTGACTTCCTCAAGCTGCTCGTCGATCTGCTCCAGGCGCGAGGCGTACATGTTGTCCTCGACCTCGGCGTTGCTCAGCGAGTCCTTCACCTTGGCGAGTTCGAGCGCCGCGTTATCGGCCACACGCTGCACATCGCGTTGCCCACGCGTAAGCTGCGAAATCTGATTGTCGAGCGCCACGCGCCGCTCGTGGAGCTCAGCGGCGGCAGGTCCGGCGGCGTCAACGTCCTCCTGGGCCTGCATGTGCGCGCCGGTCACTTCCTCAAGCTGCGCACGCGCGTCCTCGAGCTCCTCTACCACGCGACGACGCTGATGCTCGGAGCTCGAGATCTGGCCGCGCATGTCGGACAGGCGCGACACCATATTGTGGCCCTTTTCCTCGAGCAGGCGCATATCGGAGTTAATGCGACCGACCACGTCTTGCATATGGCGGCGCTGCTCGCCCAGGTCGCCCACAAACAGGCCCTTTTCCTCAAGCATAACCTGGAGCTTCTCGAGCTCGCGCTCCTTTTCGCCCAGGCGGTACTGCGCAAGCTCCAGCTCGGCGGCGCCTTCCTTGGAGCGGCTCTCCAGGTCGTTCCACTGCGACTGCAGCGAACGCAGCTCGTCGACGGCTAGCATCTGCGTAAGCTCGTTCGCGCGCGAGGACAGCTCTTTGTACTTGCGCGCGCGATCGACCTGGCGCTCCAACGGCCGCAGCTGACGGGCGATCTCCTTATTGATGTCGCGGGCACGCGTCAGGTGCTCGTCCATCGATTTAATCTTTTTGAGCGCACGCTCCTTGCGGCGTTTGTGCTTGGAGATGCCGGCGGCCTCCTCGATGAGGGCTCGGCGCTCCTCGGGGCGGCTCTGCAAAATGGCATCGAGCTTGCCCTGGCTGATGATGGAATGCGTATCCTTGCCCAGGCCCGAATCGTGCAGGATGTCCTGAATGTCCATCAGGCGGCACGGACTCGAGTTGATGAGGTACTCGCTTTCGCCCGAGCGATACATGCGACGGGTGATGGCGACCTCGTCAAAATCGACGGGCAGCATATGGTCCGAGTTATCGAGCACCAGCGTGACCTCGGCGACACCCACCGGCTTGCGCGCTGACGAGCCCGAGAAGATGACGTCCTCCATGGCCTGGCCGCGCAGCTGCTTGGCGCTCTGCTCGCCCAGGACCCACAGAATCGAGTCAGAGATGTTCGATTTTCCCGAGCCGTTGGGACCGACGATGACGGTCAGGCCCGGCTCAAATGACATATGGGCGCGGTCGGCAAACGACTTGAACCCTTTGAGCGTGAGGGACTTGAGATACACGGTTCCTCGCTTAAACAGGCTTCTTGTTGAGAATCACGCCGTTGGTGGTGTAGCCCATGCGGTCGAGCGCCTCGAGCGCAGCGGCTCCCTCGGCCTCCTTCTTGGAGGAACCGGTGCCGCGGCCCTGGCGAATACCGTCGATGAGCACCACAGCGGTAAAGGTGGGCGCATGCGCGGGGCCCTCGGAGCCGACCAGCTTATACGCGGGAGGCTCGTGGCCGTCTGCCTGCACGCACTCCTGCAAGAACGACTTGGGGTTCGCGGGGTGCTCGGCACGCTCGGAGGCCAGGTGCGGCTTGAGCGTACGATGAATAAAGTCCGCCGCAACATCCCAGCCGGCATCCAGGTACAGCGCGCCCACGAGCGACTCGTAGACGTTCTCGAGCGCCGAGTGCAGGCCGCGCGCACCGGTACCGGTCTCGGAGGCACCAAAGATAATGATGTCGTCGATGCCCAGCTCATGCGACACCTCGGACAGCGTAGCGCCCGAGACAAGCGACACCTTCAGGCGCGTGAGCTTGCCCTCGTCAAACTCCGGATAGGACTCAAAGAGCGAACGGGCGACGACGGCGCCCAAAATGGAATCACCCAAGAACTCAAGGCGCTCGTAGCTTGCCGAGACTGGCTGGCCTTCGACGGCCGAAGGATGCGTAAGCGCCGCGCGCAGCAGCACCTTGTCATTGAACTCGTGGCCCAGAATCTCCTGGGCGCGCGTAAGTCGTTCGGATAAAGCCAAGACCTAAGCCTCCCTGGCGTTTTCGATCGCGTCGACGGCGTCGGCGACAGAGTTGAGCGAGAGCAGGGTCTCATCATCGATCTCGAGATTGAACTCGTCCTCGATAGCCGTAACCAGTTGCAGGCGCTCGAGCGAGTTGGCATCGAGGTCGTCAAAGGTGGTCTCATCGCTAATTTCGGCAACATCGACGCCCAGAACGTCAGCAGCGACCTCGGCGATCTTGTCGAAGATTTCGGAGCGGTCCATAGCGCTTCCTCTCATAGTGCATGAATACCAAAAGAATGGTACCGCCCAGGCGGTACCAAGACACGGTTCTGATTCTACCCCACGAAGCAGGCCGCGAGGCACATAACAGCGCTCTAACTCGCTCTTACAAAACGATGCCGTCCATGGAGTTGGCGACGTTCTCGACCAGCCCCGCGCGCACGGCTTCGGCCGCCGCAAGCGTACCGTTTTTAACAGCCTCGACCGAGGTGGCGCCATGGCCGATCAGGACCACGCCACGCAGGCCCAAAAGAATCGCGCCGCCCTTGGCATCACCAGAGAGCTTGGCCTTAATCTCGCGCATCTGCTTTTTAATGAGCAGAGCGGCGATCTTTGTGCCGAGCGAGGCCATAAAGGCGCCCTTGAGCTCCTGTAGCAAAAACTTGGCAGCGCCCTCGGTAGCCTTGAGAGCGATATTACCCGACATGCCGTCGGCAACAACGACATCGAAATTGCCCGAGGTGAGGTCGGTGCCTTCGCAGTTGCCCACAAAGCCGGGAACGGCGGCTTTCATGGCCGGGAAGCAGGCCTTGGTAAAGTTGGAACCCTTCTCGTCCTCGGTGCCGTTGGCAAGCAGGCCCACGCGAGGATGCTCGATGCCCAGGACAACGCGGGCATAGGCGCTACCCATCTGGGCAAAACGCACCATGTCGTCGACCTCGACATCGGGGTTGGCGCCCATATCGCACAGCACCGTCAGACCGCCGGCACGATTGGGCAGCGCATTGGTCAGGCACGGACGCACCGGCTGCTTCTTGCCTTCGGCCATATATCTAAACGGCGTCACGTAGGCAGTAGCAGCGGCGGTCATGGCACCGGTCGAGCCGGCGGAGAAGAACGCGTCCGCATTTCCCTTCTTGATGGCGCGGCACGACAGCACGATCGAAGACTTGCGCTTGGTCATCACGGCGCGAATGGGATCGTCTTCCATGGCGATAACGTCGGGTGCCTCAAGGGCCTCAACACGTGCATGGGAAGCAGCAAAGGGATTGACGATTTCGGCGGGGCCAGCTGCCAAGACCTCGATATCGGGATCGGCGGCAAGTGCAGCCTCGATACCATCGAGAACAACCTGAGGTTTCTCGTCTCCGCCCACAACGTCTACACAAACGCGAACGTTACTCATATACATGCTCCTTATACAAAAATGGCCGACTCATTGAGCCGGCCATTGTGGTTCCATTTGGAACGGCATCGCATCCAGAGTATACCGTTACTCGGTAACGATAACCTCGCGGTCCTTGTAGAAACCGCAGCTGGGGCACACGTGGTGCGGAAGCTTGACAGCGCCGCAACGGGGGCACGTGGACTGAGCCGCAGCCGAGATCTTCATGTTGGCGGAACGACGGGTGTGAGTGCGGATACGACCCTGCTTTTGTTTAGGTACGGGCATAGTGACCTTCCTTATGAACTATCCAGTGTGGCGATTACGCGCAAGTAGCGATACTACCACAGTTTTACTCATCGAGCTTGAGATTCTTCAATGCTGCAAATGGATTTTCCGTGGCAGCGGCCCATTCTGCCTCTGCCTGGGCGGCGCAATCGCATTGCTCGACGTTGAGATTGCAACCGCAAGTGGGACACAGACCGCGACAATCGGGCTTGCAGAGCACCACAAACGGCGTGTCCATAACGACCGCGTCGTTGATGGGCTCACCCAGATCCACGATGCGGTCCTCACCGAGGAGCTCGTAGCCGTCCTCGTAGGCCTCGGGATCCTCGGGCTCCTCAAAGAGGTAGAACTCCTCGATCTCGCCGGCGATATCAAACGATGCAGGCTCCAGGCAACGGTCGCACTCGCCGGTGGCGTGCGCGCGGACCATGCCGGTAAGCAAAACACCGGTACCGGCATTGGTAAAGACAACGTCGTAGTCGATGCCGTCCTGCAGCTGGTACTCCTTCTCGCCCACCGTGTAGGTGGCGACATCGACCTTACCGGTCAGCGGATACGAATCACCAGGGAACTCGAGCTGCTCGGAAAGATCGACGGTAACGCTCGGGAACTCAGTCATTACCACTGACCATTCTGCTGGGCGGCACCCTCGTTGAGCTGCTGACGGCAACGGGTAACGGTGCCGGTCAGGCTCTTAAGGTTCTCCTCCAGGTGCGTAAAGACCTGCTCTGCGTAGTCCTCGGCAGCATAACGCGTCTCGCGCTCGTACTGCTGGGCACGATCGCGGATGTCGTCGGCCTGCTGCTGTGCTAAGCGGACGATCTCCTGCTCACCGGCAATGGTGAGGGCCTGCTGCTGAGCATCGGCGATGATGGAATCGGCCTGAGCGGCGGCGGAAGCCATAAGCTCCTCGCGCTCCTTAAGGATACGGCGGGACTTCTGCCACTCCTCGGGATAGCTCATGCGGATCTCGTCGAGGATGTTGAAGAACACGTCGGCGTCGATGACCTTGAACTGAGCGTTCTTGCCGAAAGGCGGCTTGGCTTCCTCGATCAGCCCTTCGAGCTCATCGACCAAGCTGACGATCCTATCGCCAGGAAAATTCTCGCCCGGCATCCGGTCTCCTTTCATAGGTAACATATCATCGTGCTAGTTTACCACATGCCACCAGGCAATAAAAAACGTCACGAAAAGCGATGTCTGAGCGCTTCGACCACGTTGGGCGGGACAAACGTCGATACATCGCTGCCGAGCGAGGCGATCTGGCGAACGACCGAGCTCGAGATATAGCCGTACTGCGGCGCACTCATGACAAAGATGGACTCCAGCTCGCTATCCAAGCGATAGTTGAGGTCTGCCTGCTGCAGCTCGTACTCAAAGTCGGTCATGGCGCGCAGGCCCTTGACCACGGCCCCCGCCCCCTGCTCGCGAGCGAAGTCGACCAAGAGGCCGGTAAAGGGCAGGACCTCGACGCCGTCGATATCACCGAGCGCCTCGCGGGCCAGCGCCACGCGCTCATCGAGCATAAACGTGGTGCCCACACCGTTTTTACCCTGCGACTCGGCAACAGCGACGATCACGCTGGGAAAGATGCGGCGGGCGCGGCGGATCACGTCGATATGGCCAAACGTGATGGGATCGAAGGTGCCCGGGACGATCACGCGGTTGATGGTGTCACTCATGGGCGTCCTCCTGAACCGTCGTGACATCGTTGTTGTCAGCATCGGTGCAGGCGCTATCGCCCTCACCATCGTCATCGCCGACCCAACGAAGCAGGTCGACCGAGGTAATGCCGTAGCGCTTCTCGCGCACGATCTCAAAGCCTGCCGGATGCGCGCCCGCATCGGCGGCGGCATGCTCAAACAGGGCATAAGCGCCAGGTGCAAGCAGACCCTGCTGAGCCAGGTTCTGCAGCAGTTCCTCGACCGGCTCGGCACCAAAAGCATAGGGCGGGTCGAGCAGGACCAGATCAAAGGGGCCGCCCGGTACACGACCGCGCGAGGCGCTCGCCAGCATGTCGCCCGTGACCACGCGCCAACGCGCACGGTCACGGCAGAGCGACTCGATATTCTTGGTAATGAGCCGCGCGGCGTTCCGATCGATCTCGAACGTCGCGAGCGAGCGGGCGCCACGCGAGAGTATCTCGATACCCAAAGCGCCGGAGCCGCCAAAGGCGTCCAGCACGCGGACCTCGTCCAGATCGAAGTCGAATGCCGACATGACCATAGATGCGCATGCCTCGCGCACACGATCGGTCGTGGGGCGGGTGACATCGCGACCACGGGGCTCCTCGATCTTACGACCGCGCCATTCGCCGCCGATGATTCTCATCCTCCGCTGACCTCCTTAAAGATATGTCGATACCGCATGGCGACCGCATCGCGCAGAGGGCGCGTCGCCACGGAGTCAAGGTTGCAAGCATACCGCAAGAGCTCGACTGCGTCCAAATGGGCCCACTCGATCAATTCCTCATCGGCATCGAGATCGACAAAGCGCAAGGTCACGCCGCCATGCTGACGGTAGCCCAGAATCTCACCCTCATGACGCAGGCGCAGGTCCATCTGCGCGAGCGTAAAGCCGTCTGCGGTCTTTTCGAGCGACTGGAGGCGGTCTTGCGCCGCCGATGCGCCGCCATTGCCCTTTGAGTGGGTCATGACCAGGCATGTGCCCGAGACGCTACCGCGGCCTACACGGCCACGCAGCTGATGCAGCGCCGCCAAGCCAAAGCGCTCGCCGTTCTCTATGACCATGACGGTGGCGTTGGGCACGTCAACGCCCACCTCGACCACCGTAGTCGAGACGAGCACGTCGATCTCGCCTCGCTTGAAGGCATCGATGACCCGGTCCTTCTCCCCCGCCGGCATGCGGCCATGGAGGCGCTCGATGGTAAGTCCCGGCAGCGCCAGGCGCAGGCGGTCGAGCTCGGTCGCCGTGTCATGCAACGGCACGGGCACGGTCACGCGGCCCTCGTCGTCGCGGGCGATGCCGGGTACGTCCTCGAGCTCATCGGCCGAATCGCTCGGCTCCACGAGCGGACAGATCACGTAGGCCTGCTGCCCCTTCTCGTGCGCCTCGCGGATAGCGCCATAGGCCAGATCGCGGCTCGATTCGGTGAGCACGCGTGTGGTGACACCGGCACCGGGAACAGGACGGTGGCGGATGATGCTCGTGTCCAGATCGCCGTAGACCGAAAGCGCCAGCGTGCGCGGGATCGGCGTAGCCGTCATAACGAGCAGGTCCGCCCCCGGTCCCTTGGCGCGCAGGGCGTTGCGCTGACCCACGCCAAAGCGGTGCTGCTCGTCGATGACGACGAGCGACAGATGGTTAAATGTCACATCTTCGGAAAGCACGGCATGGGTACCGAAGAGCACATCGAGCTCACCGGACTGGAGCTGGGCGTAAATGTGCTCGCGCTCGGAGGCGGGCGTGGCACCCGTCAGAAGCGCCCAGGTCATACCGGCTTGGGTGAGCAGCGGACCCGTCTTATCGGCATATTGACGCGCGAGCACGCCGGTCGGCGCCATCACGCAGGCCTGGGTTCCGCTATCGGCCGACACGGCAAGCGCACAGGCGGCAACGGCGGTCTTGCCGGTACCAACATCGCCCAAAAGCAGGCGATTCATAACGCGGCTGCCATCGGCCATGTCGTGCAGGATATCTTGGAATGCGGCCTCCTGCTCGTCGCTCAACGAAAACGGCAGGGCCTGCTTGAGCGCCGTCAGATGGTTCCCCGCCGTATGCGCATACGGAACCACCTCGACCAGGCCGCCGTCGTTGCGCAGACGCAGCGCCAACTGCAGGTAGAGGCACTCCTCGTAGGCAAGACGCCGGCGCGCGATATCGCGCTCGGCCATGCTCGAGGGAAAGTGAATCGATCGAAGCGCACGGGCGCAGCTCATCAAGCGGCGCTTAACGCGCAGCGGCGCGGGAATAGGATCGAAGGGGTTGCCGACAACCTCGAGCGCGCCGCTTACGATACGGCGCATCCACGCCTGGCTCACGCCGTCACTCACGTAGTGGACCGGCAGGATGGTGCCGGCAGCGCGCCCCTCCTCGAGCTTCTCGAAGTGAGGCGAGGCCATCTGCTTAAAGCCGTAGGCAAACTCGACCTTGCCCATCACGGCCAGGCGGTCGCCCTGCTTGAGCTGCTGGGCAATCCAAGGCTGACGGAAAAAGGCGACCTGTAGCACGCCCGTCTCGTCCACAAGCGAGACCTCGGTCACCTGCATACGCGGACGGGGCTGCTTTTGCGCGATGCGATCGACCGTGGCGATAATCGTGCACACGGTACCGATGGGCGCCATCTCGATAGACCAAGAGCGGGTGAAGTCCAGGTACCGATGAGGGATATGGAGAAGGAGGTCCCCCACCGTCCGAATTCCCAGACGGCGAAGGGCCTCCTCACGTTTACCCGAAACATATTTGAGTCGCGCGATATCCTCGTCGAGCGCATTGCTCTGGGCAAAGCGCTCCGAGACGCGCGGCACGGAGCACAGCTCGGACATGGGCAGAGCCTACTCGATCGAGAAGATCACAGGGTAGAGCGGCTGCTCGCCACGATGGGCGTCAATCTCCAGATCGGGTTGAGCCTCCTCGATGGCATCGACGATCTCCTGGAAGGCCTCGTCGGACAGCTCCTCGCCGGCCAGAATCGTCAGCGCGTCGCCCTCCTCTTCCTCCTGCATACGGTTGATGCAGTCGAGCGTAACCTGCTTCACGTCGGAGCCGACCACGTCGATGGAGCCGGCGATGATGCCCATGACGTCGCCGGAGTGAATCGGCGAGCCGTCGGAGGCGCTGGAATCGCGCACGGCACGGGTGACCTCGCCATCGCGAACCTCACTGATGGCATCGACCATAGCGGCCACAGCATCCTCGAGCTCGGAATCGGGCAGGACCGCGAACAGCGCGGAGAAGGCCTGCGGGACGGTCTTGGTGGGAACGACGGCGACCTTCTTATCGGTGCAGGCGGAGGCAGCGGCCTCGGCAGCCATGCGGATATTGCCGTTGTTGGGCAGGATGATGACCGAGGTCGCGTTGACCTGGTCCACGGCGCCCAGCAGGTCGGCAGTCGAGGGGTTCATGGTCTGGCCGCCCGAAACGATCACATCGACACCGAGGGACTTGAGAATGTCGGCCTCGCCCGAGCCGGCAGCAACGGCGACAAAGCCCAGCGCCTTCGCGGGCTCGGCGGCCTTCTCCTGATCCTCGTGGATCTTAGCGGTTCGGTCGTGAGCCTCCATCTCCATGTTATGGATAAAGACCTCGTAGATCTGGCCAAGCTGCAGCATGTGCTCGAGTACCAGGTTGGGGGTGTTGGAGTGCACGTGGATCTTATAGTCGGGATAGGCACCCACGAGCAGCTCGCAGTCGCCCATGGAACCCAGGAACTTCAGGCACTCGTCCTCGTCAAACGGGGCTTCGGCCTTAAAGAGGAACTCGTTGCAGTAGCGGAACTCCGAGCCCTCCCAGTCGTCGTTGGCCTCGATCTCCACGCGGCCGAGAGCCGCATCGCGGGCGGAGCCGGCGGAGTCAAACGTAGCGGAGAAATCCTCGACCACGGTGCTGCGGCCAAGAGCGGCAGCAACGAAGTTCTCCAGGAAGATGGCAAAGCCAAAGGCTCCAGAGTCGACTACGCCGTTCTCCTTGAGGACGGGCAGCAGGTCGGGCGTACGGGCAACGGACTGATAGGCCTCGACGACGATGGCGTCGAGCGCGTCCTCGGCCGAGAACTTCTTCTTCTCGCACTCGTCGGCCTTGGTCGAGACATCGCGCAGGACCGTGAGGATCGTGCCCTCGATGGGCTTACGAACGGCCTGGAAGGCGACCTTGACGGCACGACGGAAGGCGAAGGCGATGTTGGCGGACGTAACGGGCTCGTCGGCAGAGACGAGGCCCTCGGCCACGCCGCGCAGGATCTGCGAGGTGATAACGCCCGAGTTACCGCGAGCGCCCATCAGGGAACCGTGGGTGATGGCGCCGGCGATGGCCTCCATGTCAGCGTCGGCGGGAAGCGCAGAGAGCTCCTTGGTCACCGAGGCGAGCGTGAGCGACATGTTGGTGCCGGTATCGCCATCGGGTACGGGGAAGACGTTGAGCTTGTTGATCTCCTCGGCCTTGTCGGAAACGGCAGCCGCAGCGATCGGAAAACAGGTGCGAATGGTCTTTGCAATCATGGGTATTTGAATCTCCGTTTTCGGATGCTAGTTCAGACGGCTCTTGAGCGCGTCGATGTGGATGCCGATCTTAAGGCTGGCAGGATCGATCTGGGCGATCTCCTGCAGGGTGAAGGCAACGGAGCTCGAAAGATTGTGGCAGACGGACTTCATGTTGACGCCGTTCTCGAGCACGACGTGCAGATCGACCGTGAGGCCGTTCTCGTCGGCGGAGACAAGTACGCCCTTGCGGAGGCGCTGGCCGGCAAGCAGGCGCACGCTCTCGGCGCCCTGGAGCTGCTCGGCCATACCGACGACGCCGTAGCACGTCATCGCGGCATAACCGGCAATATCGGCAATTACGTCGTTCGAGACGCTCAGGCTGCCGTTAATGGTCTCAGACACAAGAATCTCCTTTTCTGGTGCTCGCGGCACCATGTCGTGGGAGCAATCATTGCATTATTCTACAACGACCGCGCCATGTTGAGGTGGCGGGGTTCGCGATTACATCCTCGACACGAAATGTTGATATGGCAACGTTGGCACCAAGCAATCGCGGCATGAAAAAACCCGCCGCATAAGCGACGGGTTTTACAACCTGGCTCCCCGGGTAGGACTCGAACCTACAACAGCGCGGTTAACAGCCGCGTGCTCTACCATTGAGCTACCGAGGAATTTAAAAGCCCAGCGGAATGGGCTGAGAAATTCTGGCTCCCCGGGTAGGACTCGAACCTACAACAGCGCGGTTAACAGCCGCGTGCTCTACCATTGAGCTACCGAGGAATAGGTGCGTGCTCTCAAGCAACGAAGTTTATTATACGGACGAATCAGCTCAGGGCAAGAACTTTTTTAAGAATTTTTCCGACCTAGTCATTGGGGACGCCCCCAATGACCACATGAAAGCGCCCCCAAGCGGATGTGCTTGAGGGCGCTTCTTGCTTGCGAGGTTATGACTCGATGTAGTCCTTCAGCTTGCTGCTGCGACTCGGGTGACGAAGCTTGGCCAGGGTCTTGGACTCGATCTGGCGGATACGCTCGCGCGTGACGCCAAACTCGCGGCCGACTTCCTCGAGCGTACGGGGATGTCCGTCGACAAGGCCAAAGCGCAGCTCGATAACCTTGCGCTCACGATCGGCAAGCGAGTCGAGCACCTGAGTGAGCTGCTCCTGCAGCATGGAGAAGCTGGCGGCATCGGGCGGAACGATAGCCTGGGAGTCCTCGATAAAGTCGCCCAGCTGGGAATCCTCTTCCTCGCCGATGGGGGTCTCAAGCGACACGGGCTCCTGCGAGATCTTCTGGATCTCGCGGACGCGGTCGGCGCTCATGTCCATCTCGGCACCGATCTCCTCGGGGGTCGGGTCGCGGCCCAGGTCCTGAAGGAGCTGGCGCTGCACGCGGACAAGCTTGTTGATGGTCTCGACCATATGCACGGGAATACGGATGGTACGAGCCTGGTCGGCGATAGCGCGCGTAATGGCCTGACGGATCCACCACGTGGCGTACGTGGAGAACTTGAAGCCCTTCTGGTAGTCGAACTTCTCGACGGCGCGGATCAGACCGAGGTTGCCCTCCTGAATCAGGTCAAGGAACAGCATACCGCGGCCGACATAGCGTTTGGCGATGGAGACGACCAGACGCAGGTTTGCGCTGATGAGTGCCTGCTTGGCTTCGAGGCCCACGTTCTCAATGCGCGTAAGACGACGCATCTCGGCACGCGTGAGCTCGAGCTCGCCGGCATCGGCAGCCTCGAGCTTCTCGGTGGCCTCGAGACCGGCCTCGATCTTCATGGCCAAATCGACCTCTTCGGAGGCGGTCAGCAGGTCGACCTTGCCGATCTCCTTGAGGTACATACGAACCGGATCGCCGGTCAGCATCACCGTGGAGGCATCGATGCCACGCACGCGGGAGCGTGAACGGGACGTGCGCACGGTGCGCTTCTTCTTGCTCTTGGAAGAACCCATCTCGGCGTCGGCCTGACGGGCCATCTTGAGCTCGTGATCGTCGAGCGAGCCGGAATCGTGCTCGTCGTCGTCATCGAAATCGTCAGTATCGGTATCGTTATCGTCATCGTCGACGTCCATGGGGGCGTCGTCGTTTCCGCTCGCGGAGATAATCTGGATGCCGCTGTTGCGCAGCGCGGAATACACCGCGGTGAGCTGCTCGTCAGAGACATCGATATCCTTCAGGGCGACCTGAATCTCGTCCTCGGTTACCGAAGTCCTGTTTGAGCCGTTGCCCATGAGCTTTGCAACGTAGGATTCCAGCCCAGTACCCGTGCTCTCAGTCTTTTTTGGCACAGATTCTCCCTTCATAGTCCACAGGACTCAATACTCTAGCACACACATAGGCGTCTATACCCAAAAAGAGGACTGGATATAGGCGAGAATACGCTGGTTGACCACAACATCTAGGCCTGTTCGGTGCCTGCGGCCTCCAGACCGATCAAACGGAACGGGTCCGCCACGCCGCCGATAGACTTTTGCAGCTCGCGTTGACGCTGCGAATCCTGCGCGGCCTGCACGGTCAGCGCGCGACGGGCCTCATCATCGAGCGAACGGTCCTGGCGCAGTTTGGCCTGTGCGGCACGCATGCGGCGCTTGATGGTGTAGAGCTCGAGCGTATCGAGCATGAACACAATGTTCGTCTCGGTGGGGTGCTTGCTCGTCGCGGAGATGCGCCCGGCACTCACAAGCGTTGCCGCCTCGGGACAGACCGAGCGCGCCGCATCCATGCAGGCTGCAGGATCGGTTCCCGGCGGCGTTGCCAGAACGGCCCATGCGATGGACTCGTGACGTGGGTCAACCCACTCGATAGAGCAGATGCGGTCGGCATACGTGCGGAACAGGTCGGGGTAGCTCGTGAGCATCGTCAACAGCTCGCGCTCCCCTGCCAAGGACTTGCGCTCAAGATCAGTAAGAACCATCGGCGCCGCCGCAGCCGGAGCGCCCGAACCATCAGTCACAGGCACAGCACCCATACCATCAGGCACATCGATCGGCGGCAGGTCGTCGACGACCTCCACGGGCGCGGCACCGTAGGCATCGAGCGGGACGTAGTCATACGGCTCTTCTTCGACCGGCGCGGACACCGGCGGCGTCGCGCCCGATGCCCAAGCACCGCGAGATGCCCCCTGCGAACCAGACGTCCGACCGCCCGCGCTACCAGAGCCCTCGGCTTGCGCCCGCTGGCGTTCATAGTTCTGCTCACGACGTCGTTCCGCATCTTCGCGCTTGGCGACATCGCGAAACACGCGACCCGAACTCGCGCGAACCGTCTCCAGATCCAAACCCAGCAGATCGGCAATCTGGATAAAGTATGTGTCGATCATATAGCTATCGCGCAGCGGATAGATAAGCGTCAGCGCATCTTCCAGCGCCTTGGCACGACCGCCCGGCGTGGTGATGTCACTCGACTCCTGCAGCGAACGGTAGACAAAGTCCATGAGCGGCTCGGCAGCGTCGATGCGCGCCTGAAGCTCCTGTCCACCATGCGCTGTGATGAACTCCATGGGATCGTTGCCGTCGGGCAGCACCACGCAGCGCAGGTCCATCGAATCCTGCTCGATAAACTGAATCGCGCGGCGCGCGGCCTTTTGACCGGCGGCGTCGCCGTCGAACATATACACGATGCGCTTGGCAAAGCGGGTGAGCGTCTTGACGTGATGCTCCGTCAGCGCCGTGCCCAGCGTGGCGACGACGTTTTTAATCCCCGCCTCCCAGCAGGCGATGCAGTCGGTATAGCCCTCCACCACAATGGCGGTATCCTGCGCGACGATAAACTCCTTGGCCCAATTAAAGCCGTAGAGGTTTCGCTTTTTATGAAACACGCTCGTCTCGGCGGTATTGAGGTACTTGGGTTGGCCGTCACCCATGATGCGACCGCCAAAGGCAATGTTGTGACCCTGCTCGTCAAAGATGGGAAACATCACGCGGTCGTAGAAGCGGTCGGCAAGCTGCCCGCGCCCGCGGCTCACGGCAACGTTGGCATCGATCATCTCCTGCGGAGTAAAACCTGCCTGAGACAGGTGCGACACCAGCGCGTTGCGGCCCGGCGCAAAGCCCAGGCAGTAGCGGCGGCAGACGTCGCCACCCATGCCGCGGCTGGCAAAGTACTCACGCGGACGACCGTCCTTACCACGCATAAGCATGGTGTGGTAGAACTGAGCAGTCTCGGCGCACAGATCGTAGATGCGGGCACGCTTGGTACCGCGCTCGCGACGATCTCCGGTGTCATGCAGCTCAATACCCGCACGATCGGCCAAATAGCGGATTGACTCGGGAAAGCTCAGGTTCTCGCGCTTCATGATATAGGTGAAGACGTCGCCACCCTCGCCGCAGCCAAAGCAATGCCACACCTGCGTGGCGGGAATAATGTGGAAGGACGGAGTCTTTTCGCCATGGAAGGGGCAGCAGCCCCAAAACTCATGGCCGCGGGGCTTGAGCTCAACCGTTTCCTGCACGATGGCAACCAGGTCGGACGCAGCGCGTACCTGGTCTTTTTCCTCATCGCTAATCACGGATGCCCACCCCTTGCTCACCCAAGTTGTGACGAATGTCCTCGATATTCCCCTCGACGGTCGCAATCAACTCATCCAGCGATTCGAACACACGCGAGGGACGCAGCCAGCGCGTAAACGCCAGCGAAACGGAAGCGCCGTACAGGTCGCCCGTATAACCAATTAAGTTAGCCTCGAGATGCGATGAAGCGGCATCATCGGCGTACGTCGGCGGCAGGCCGACATTAACGGCAGCAGGCCACGCGGTGTCATCGACGAGCACCAGGCCCTCATACACGCCATCGGCAGGCACCTGAATTCCGTCGGGAACCTGCAGGTTTGCCGTGGGAAAGCCCATGCCAGAACCCTCGTGACGGCCGCGAACAACACTGCCACGCACCATATACGGGCGGCCGAGCAACTCAGCAGCAAGCTCCACATGGCCCTGTCCCAGCTCATGACGGATGCGGGTGGCGCAAATGGCCTCACCGCCCTCGCAAAGCAGGTCGTGACCATACACGTCAACGCCGTGCTCGGAACCCCAGGCGCGCATCTCGCCAACACCAGCAGCACCGCCGCGACCCAGCCTAAAGTCACTACCAACGCGAATCGAACGAATGCAGACCACGCGTGATAGCAGTGCGAAAAAACCGACATGGTCGAGTGCCGCAACCTCAGGCGTAAAGGGAACGGCCACCACCGCATCGACCCCGGTCTGAGCCAAGGCATGTAGACGGTCGGCCGTCGTCATCAATTTTTGAGCGGGCGAAGGGCTCACCACAACGTCCGGGTCGGGATCGAAAGTGACCACGACCGCCTTGCAGCCATGGGCACGGGCATCACGGACAAGCGCTTCGATGAGTTCCCGGTGTCCACGGTGCACACCATCGAACACGCCGATGGCAATCGATGCGGCACCCAAGTGCTCGCACTCATCAAACGCATCGGCAGTAACGATGCGAGCCTCATCTGACTCGCCCTCGAAAAAGATACGCGCGAGCTCGCGAGCGGACAACATCATCGAACACCGCCGATTGCCTGCGGAAAAACGTGCTCCATGACAAAGCGGCCACTCTCAATGCGGGCGAGCGCCTTGAGTCCCCCATCGAGCACCAACGCAAAAGGCGCCTTCGCGGTATCGAAATCGGCAAGCGCACGCTCAACGGGAATGCGTCGCCCGCAGAGCAGGTCTTCGGCAAGATTGCCCGGCAAGTCAACACGCGTGGCGCCCAGGGCCGCAATGGGATCCAGGGCAAAGCCAGCCGCGGACTCGGGAGAAAGCTCCTCGACCGCATGACAGGCGCCAATGGAAACAACACCGGAGGCCGTGCGGCGCAGCGCGGAAATGTGCGCGGCGCTCTCGCAGGCGCGGCCCAAGTCGCGAGCGAGCGCACGGATATAGGTACCCTTGCTCACTGAGAACGCCACGGTCCACACACACGTATCACCTTCGCCTCCCACGGCAATCAGGTCGGCGGCATAGACCTCGACGGGGCGCGGAGGTAGGTCCACCGCATTGCCCTCGCGAGCAGACTTGTAGGCGCGAACGCCATTGACCGAGATAGCCGAAAACGCCGGCGGCACCTGCATCTGCGGACCCAGCATAGCGGCCAAGCGCTCACGGGCATAGGCAGGATCGCGGAGCTCGTTGGCAACAGCCACCGTGCGGACCGCCTCGCCCTCCGCATCATCGGTATTGGTCTCGGCGCCAAACGAAATGTCGGCGACATAGCTTTTGGTATCGAGGGTTAGCATGCCCAGCAGACGGGTGGCCTGGCCCACACCCACCACCATGACACCCGATGCCATGGGGTCGAGCGTGCCGGCATGGCCGACGCGCCGCTCATGGAGGGCGCGCCGGCATTTCGAAACCACATCGTGGGACGTGCAGCCCACCGGCTTATCGACGGCGAGCAGCATATTCAGTTGAGAAGGTGTACGACGAGCCATGTACCATCCAAAAAGTTAAAGCTCGACGGTCACCGAAGCGGGATCCTCCCCCACCAGCTCGGCCAGCATGGGAAGTGCCACGGTGAGCGTCTCGAGAATCGTTCCGTTGTTGGAGAAACCGGCGGCAGCGGGATGTCCGCCTCCGCCAAAGGCAGCAGCGATCTCGGACACGTTGAGGTCACCCTTGGAGCGCAGGTTGCCGCGCACCTTGGTATCGCCCTCAATGCCCTTCAGGAACAGGCAGACCTCGACGCCCATCACCGAGCGCACCACATCGACCAGGCCGTCGCACTCATCCGAGGTGACACCGCACGCCTCAAGGTCACTCTGGTACGCGTAGCTATACGCGACGCGCCCGTGGGCCACCGTCTTGATGCGGCCCATAACGATGGACTTGAGGTGCAAAAACTCAACGCGCATGCTCTGGTAGACTTCGAGTGCCACACGCGCCGGATCGGCACCGTGGGCAACCAGACGCGAGGCTGCATGGAACGCGGCGGCATCGGCGTTTTGGTACTGAAAACGGCCGGTATCGGTAACCAAGCCACACAGCAGGCAGGTCGCAACGCCATCACGTGCGACAATGCCGCAATTGTCCAAGAAACGGTCGATGATCATGGCGCAGGCTGCAGCTTCGACGCGCCTCAGGCTGAGCTCGGCAAACTCCTCGCGCGCCGGATGGTGATCGAAGCACACCACATGCTTGGAGCGACGAAGCACCTCGGCGGAATTATTGAGACGCTCGACGACCGGCACGTCCACCGAGATGAACAGGTCCGGATTACCGGTGTACGCAGATGCCGGCACCAGGCGATCGGCACCCTCCATAAAGCGGTAGATGCGCGGAACCGGGTCATCGTCTGCCAGCAGCAGCGCAATGTCCTTGTTGGGGAAAAACTTCATGAGCGAGAGGCCCAGACCCAGCACGGAGCCCAGGGCGTCGCCATCGGGAGAAGTGTGTCCCGAAATCGCAATGGAGGACGCACCCTCGATGAGCTCGAGGATGCGTCGTTGAATATCTGCAGACTCGCACGAGGCGAGGTCGGCGGAATTAGTCATCTAAAGCTGCCTCCTGGGCGGCATCCGCTATCGGATAGCCGTCCTCGTCCTTTTCGATCGCAAGCGTGGCGGGAACGTTTTCCAGCGCACGCGTTATACGCTCAGCCTCATCGGTCGAGCGATCGATGCGAAAATCGAGCTCGGGCGTGACACGCCAATCGAGCGAGCGAGCCAACAGGCTGCGAATACGGCCCTTGGCGCTTATGAGCGCCTCCATGACCTCGTCGTAGCGGCTCGCATCGCACGACACGAACACGCGCGCGAACGAACGGTCCACCGCGACCTCGACCGCGGTCAAAGTAACCAGGTCGAGACGCGGATCGGAAACCTCAAAGAGCAGGATATAACCGAGCTTCTCGCGAAGCTGCTCGCCCAGACGGCGGGTTGCCTGCGTTTGCTTCATAGCGCTACCCCCTACTCGGTACGGGCAACCTGGTCGATGCGGTAACCCTCGATCTGGTCGCCGGGCTTGATGTCCTGGAAGTTCTCCAGGCCAATGCCGCCCTCGGAACCGCTCTTGAGGCTCTTGGCCTCGTCCTTGTAGTGGCGCATCGAGGCGATCTTGCCGTTGAAGACCACGATGCCGTCGCGCACAAGACGCACGGAATCGGTCGCGGCGATCTCGCCCTCTTCGACACGGACACCGGCGGCGATACCGACTTTGGGCACCTTGAAGGTGTCCAGGACGGTCGCGGTACCCGTGGAGACCTCGACCTCGGTGGGCTTAAGCATGCCGATACGGGCAGCGTCGAGCTCCTCGAGGCACTTGTAGATGACGTCGTAGCAACGGATCTCGACGCCCTCGCGCTCGGCGGCGGAGCGGGCCTTACCGTCGGGACGGACGCCAAAGCCGATGATGATGGCGTTGGAGGCGTCGGCCAGGACGACGTCGGTCTCGTTGATGGCGCCAACGGCGGAGTGGATCGTGTTGATGCGGACCTCGGACTGATCCATCTTGTCGAGCGAATCCTGAAGGGCCTCGATGGAACCCTGGACGTCGGCCTTGATGATCAGGTTGAGCTCCTTGACCTCGGCGTCGGCAATGGTCTCGAAGAGGTTCTCGAGCGTGACGTGCTTCACGCGGCTCTGCTCCTCGATACGGGCCTTGAGCGAACGCTCGTCGGCCAGCGCACGTGCCTCGCGCTCGTCCTCGAACACGCGGAACTCGTCACCGGCGTTGGGCACGGACTGCAGGCCCAAAATCTCGACGGCGTCTGAGGGACCGGCCTCGGTGACGGCGCGACCCTTGGGGTCAAGCATGGCGCGGACGCGGCCGTAGGTAAGGCCGGCGACCAGCGTATCGCCCACGTGCAGGGTACCGCGGGTCACGAGCACGGTAGCGACCGAGCCGCGGCCCTTGTCGAGCTTGGCCTCGAGAACGTTGCCGGAGGCAAAGGTATCCGGGTTGGCCTTGAGCTCGAGTACATCGGCCTGGAGCAGCACGGTCTCGAGCAGATCGTCGATACCGATCTTCTGCTTCGCCGAGATGTTGACGAACATGTTCTGTCCGCCCCACTCCTCGGGGATGACACCGTACTCGGTGAGCTCCTGGCGTACGCGGTCGGGGTTGGCGCCCGGCTTATCGATCTTGTTGACGGCGACGACGATGGGTACGCCGGCGGCCTTGGCGTGGTTGATCGACTCGACCGTCTGGGGCATGACGCCGTCGTCGGCAGCCACGATCAGAATGACGATGTCGGTCACCTTGGCGCCACGGGCACGCATGGCCGTAAAGGTGGCGTGACCCGGGGTATCGATAAAGGTGATCTTGCGGCCGTTGATCTTGACCTGCGAAGCGCCGATTGCCTGGGTAATGCCGCCAGCCTCACCGGCAGCGACACCGGTGTGACGGATGGCGTCGAGAAGGCTCGTCTTGCCGTGGTCGACGTGGCCCATGACGGTGACGACCGGGGCGCGCGGCTTAAGGTCGGCGGGATCGTCGTAGAACGAGAAGGTGTTCTCCTCCTCGGGGGTGATGATCTTGATCTGACGGCCCAGGTCGTCGGCAACGAGCTCGACGAGGTCGTCAGACATGGACTGTGTCATGGTGAGCGGCGTGCCCAGCAGGAACAGGCGCTTGATGATGTCGTTGGCCGGAACGTCGAGGGCCTCAGCAAGCTCCTGGACGGTAACGCCCTGGGAGACCTTGATGGCGTCGAGCTCCTCGGGGTTCACGCCCTGGGCCAGCGCCTCCTCTATCTTGCGCTCCTCCTGAGCCTTGGCAGCCTCGCGCTCGCGCTTCTCCTTGCGCTTCTTGCGGCGACCGGTGGACTCGCGAGAGGCCTCCTCGACGGCAGCACGAGCCTCCTCGAGCACCTTCTCGCGGCTGTACTCCTCGGCCTCGCGAGCCATGCGGCTATAGTGGTCCTCTTCGTTGTTGTGACCGCCCTTGCGCTTCTTGCCCTTGCCCTGCTTATCGGGGTTGGGGAAGTCCATGCCGGCAGCGACGTTGTTGCTGGCGTTGGTGCGATGGCTGTGCGGACGGCTCTCGGAGGCGTTGCGCTCGGAGTTGTTGTCGGAGGCGTTACAATCGTTACGACGGCCACCGCGGCGGTCGTTGTTGCCGCCACGACGGTTACCGCGCTCGGCGGCGCGCTCGGCCTTGGCCTTATCCTCGGCGTCCTTCTTCTCCTTGAGCACGGTCTCCTGTGCGGCGATCTGGTCGAGCAGCGAACGGAAGCGCGAACCGGAGTCGGAAGCGGGAACGGCGCGGCGCTGGGCCTCGCGGGCAGCCTCCTCCTTCTCGCGAGCAAGGCGCTCCTGCTCAGCCTTCTTCTTGGCCTCGGCCTCGGCGCGGGCGGCCTCCTCGGCAGCCTGGGCTGCGGCAAACTGGCGGCGCTCCTCCTCGCGTGCCTTCTCGGCGGCGATGCGCTCGCGCTCGGCCTCGGCGGCGCGAGCGGCCTCCTCGGCGGCAGCTGCCTGCTCCTCGGCCTGCTTGGCGGCCTCAACTTCCTGAGCGCGGGCCTCGATCACCGAGGCGAGCTGCTTGCGGACCATGGCGACATAGGCATCCTCCAAGGTGGAGGAAGCGGACTTAGCGGGAATCTTCATATCGGCGAGATGACCCATCAGTTCCTTGGAGGTCATGCCGAACTCTTTGGCCAGGGTGGACACACGGACTTTTGCCATATGACTTCACCTACCCTTTCTGGCACCTTGGGTGCCTAGAGACTGAACGAGCGTGGGAGATGCGCCGGGACCCGCCCGGCGCGACCGCGCGCTAGATCAGGTCCTCCGCATCATCGAAGGCGTCGGTGTCGTGGACACCGCAGAAACGGGAGCCGGGACGGGCCTGGTTGCGGCACTGGACGCCGTCCTCGGACACGTACTCGCAGCGGCGGACGTCCTCGTCCTCCTCGTCACCGATCAGGTCGGCGGCGGGCTCCTCGTGAACGGGAACGTTCTTGAGGATGTCGGCGGCAAGCGTCTCGGACTTGATGTCGATGTGCCAGCCGGTCAGGCGCGCGGCGAGGCGGGCGTTCTGGCCCTCCTTGCCGATGGCGAGGGACAGCTGGTCGTCGGGCACGATGACGCCGGCGTAGGCCTTCTCCTCGTCGATGAGGACGCGGGTGACCTTAGCGGGCGACAGGGCGTTGGCGACGTAGACGGCAGGATCGGCATCCCACAGGATGACGTCGACGCGCTCGCCGCGGAGCTCGCCCACGACAGCGCGAACACGGCTGCCCTTGGGGCCGACGCAGGCGCCCACGGGATCCAGACGGTCGTCGAGCGAGTGGACGGCAACCTTGGAACGCTGGCCGGGCTCGCGGGCGATTGACTTGATCTGGACGGTGCCCTCATAGATCTCGGGCACCTCCTGCTCAAACAGACGACGCATGAGCTCGGGGTGGGTACGGGAGATGACAATCGGCGGACGGCTGTGCTCGCCACGAACCGGCTGCAGGTTGGAGTTGGGGTCGCGAACGTCGATGATCACGGCCTTGATGTGCTGATTGTGCAGGTAGCGCTCGCCCATCGGACGCTCGTTGCGCTCGTTCTCGTAACGACGCTGATCGAAGTGCGGCAGCTCGGCCTCGACGCCTTCGCGAATCTTGACGATCGTGAAGTCGGGCGTGGACTGCAGCACGGTGCCGCTGATGAGGTCACCGATGCGGCCGGAGAACTCCTCGTAGATCTGCTCGCGGGCGGAGTTACGCACGATGGCGTTGATCTCGGCCTTGGCGTGCTGGGCAGCGATGCGGCTCGTGTTCTTGGGGGTGACGTCGATCTCCTCGAACTCGGTGAAGTTGCCCTCCTCGTCCATGGAATCGTCGATCGGCTCCAGGCGGTAGACGTAGATCTTGCCGGTGGTGCGGTCGATGGTCACCTTGGCGCCCCACTCAAGATGCAGGATCTCGGCATAGCTCTTGGCGAGCGACTGCTCCAGGCGGTCGATCAGGTAGAGCTGGTCGATGTGCTTCTCCTGGCAAAGCTCCATCAGGGCGGACATCATGTCGGATGCTGCCATCTTACTTTCCTTCCTTCGCGGGCTTGAAGTCGTAGGTGGGCTTCAACTTGCACTTTTTAACATCAGAGAAATCGAGGGTAACGGACTCGCCGTCCTCGAGCTCGAGGGTCACGTTCGTCTCGGTGGCGGCGGCAATCTTGCCGGCGTACTTGCGACGGCCCTCGGTGGCGGTGGAGGTGAGCTCGCAGTTTTCGCCCACAAAGCGGGCAAAGTCACTCGGGCGGCGCAGCGGGCGCGCCATACCCGGGCTCGACACCTCGAGCGTATAGCTCGAAGAGATGGGGTCGAGCTCCTCAATCACATCGCCGACCCACTTGGTGTTGGCCGTGACGTCATTGAGCGACAGGCTCTGACCCTCGGCACCCTCGATACGCACGCGCACGCAGGGGGCCTTGGTGGCACCCACGAGCTCGACGTCGACGATGTCGACATCGTGCTGGGGGGCGACGGCCTCGAGCGCGTCGATGATCGCCTGCTCGGTCTTGGTCTTGACCATTGCGGCACCTCCATCCATACAAAAAAGAAGCGGGGCCGAAACCCCACTTCTTTCAATTACAACTTCATTTGCAAGCAAACTATACCAATAGCTGCGGAAACGTGCAAGCACAGTACGAATCTGCAGGTCAGCGTGCGCACAGCTTCTCCACAAGAATAGGACAATTGGTCGAGGAACCCCATGCGGCGCACCCTCAACAGCCCCAAAACGGGCCATGCGTCCCAGCGCGCCTACCGAATCGGGCCCTATGGGCATTCCATCCCTGGGCGCATCGGCCAGACTAGAGCTGAGAGGCATTCTGTAGCGAGAAAGCCTGCCGCACACATTGACCGCGCAACCTTCCAGTATCTCTACAGAAAGGAGGATCCATGCAACGCCTAGGCACCCTCTGCGCGACCGCGCTCGTCGTCGCTGCCTGCTCGTTCGCTCTGGCGGGCTGCAACAACATCGATGGTAAAACCGGACCATGCGAGCCGGATCTCGGCAGCACCAAAGCCATCGAGAAAACGACGCCATCGGAGAGCTTCGACAAAACAGACGAAGACATCGTCGATCCCCAGGGCCTGGGTCCCGATTCCCAAGAACAGTTCCCCATCGACCTTGAGGCAGACGAGAACGTCCATGTTACCTGCGTGGGCAAGGACGCCGACGGCTACGGCGACGCAGCGCTCGTCTTTACGGTGACCAACAACACCGATGTCGACATGATGTTTGGCGATGTGGACTCCTATGCCTACGTCAACGGCGTGGTCCGCGATGTGCACATGCGCCAGCAGGTCGCAGCGGGCGAGGAAACGCGCGCCATGCTCACCTTTGTGGGTACCTACGACGACCCGGACTTTGACGTGAACAACGACCTCAGCGACATCTACCTCAACATCTGGATGTTCGAAGAGGCAACGGGCAACGTTTACTTTAGGGACCTGGCACACATCCCATAGAAGACGGTACGACGCACCGACCAAGCAGGGCACACAACAAAAAACGAGGGGCGATCCCAACGGAATCGTCCCTCGTCTTTTACGAGTCAGCTATGCGCGCAGCGCTTACTTGACCACCAGGTTGACTAGCTTGCCGGGCACGCAGATGGCCTTGACGACCGTCTTGCCCTCAAGCCACTTGGCAACGGCTTCCTCGGCGGCAGCCTGCATCTCCTCGTTGGAGGCATCACGGGCGACGTCGATGCGGCCGCGGACCTTACCGAGCACCTGAACGACGATCTGCACCGTGTCCTCGATGGACTCGGCCAGGTCGAACTCGGGCCAAGCGGCGGTGTAGGCGTTGCCCTCGCAGCCGAGAGCCTCGTGCCACAGCTCATCAGCCCAGAACGGGCAGATGGGGGCAAGGACGCTCACGATGTCCTTGGCCACGCCGTAGCACAGCGCCTTGTCGCGATCAGCGCCCTCAGTGGCGTTGAGGTAGGCGCTCGCTGCGTTGACGAGCTCCATGACGGCCGAGATGGCGGTATTGAACTGGCCGCGGTCGAAGTCCTCGGTGCACTTGGCGATGGTACGGTGACGCTCGCGATAGAGCTTCATCGCAACCTCGTCGAGCGCGGACTTGTCAAAGGCCACGTTGGCGTCACCGGACTGGACGAGCTGCCACACGATACGCCAGGCGCGCTTGATGAAGCGGTTGGCGCCCTCAACGGCCTTGGGGTCCCAGTCGAAGTCCTTCTCGGGCGGGGCGATAAACAGGATCGCCAGACGCATGGTGTCGGCGCCGTAGGGCTCGATAACCGAGCTTGGGGGCACGACGTTGCCCTTGGACTTGGACATGGTGTCGCCGTTCTCGTCCTTGACCATGCCCTGGCACAGCAGGTTGGTGAAGGGCTCGTCCACACTCAGCAGACCCAGGTCGCGCAGTGCCTTGGTAAAGAAGCGGCTGTAGAGCAGGTGCAGAATGGCGTGCTCGATGCCGCCGATGTAGTTATCGACTGGCATCCAACGGTCGGCGGCCTCGCGGGAGAAGGGCAGCTCGGTGTTGTGCGGGTCGGTATAGCGCAGGTAATACCAGCTGGAGCAGGTGAAGGTGTCCATGGTATCGGTCTCGCGCTTGGCCGGGCGGCCGCAGACCGGGCAGGTGGTCTCGTAGAACTCCTTGCACTCGGCGAGGGTCTCGCCGGCGCCCAGGTCCAGGTTCTCGGGCAGCGTCACCGGCAGCTGATCCTCGGGCACGGGCACGATGCCGCAGTGCTCGCAGTGGATGGCCGGGATGGGGTTGCCCCAATAGCGCTGGCGGGAAATAAGCCAGTCGCGCAGGCGGAACTCAACCTTACGACGACCGCAGCCCATGGCCTCGAGGTCGGCCACGATCGCAGCCTCGCCCTCGGAGTGCTTGCCGCCGCGCATGCCGGTGTACTTGCCAGACTGGACGAGCGTGCCCTCGGCAGCGTGGGCACAATCCCAGTCGACGGTCTCGGCATGGAAGGTATCGATGGTCTCACCGTTGGCCTCGACGGCAGCGCGGTCATCGTCGTCCAGGATGATCGGCACGATCGGCAGGTCGTACTTGCGGGCGAATTCAAAGTCGCGCTGGTCACCGCAGGGAACGGCCATGACGGCACCGGTGCCGTAGTCGGCAACGACGTAGTCGGCAACCCACACGGGAACCTTCTCGCCGTTGACGGGGTTTACCACATAGCGGCCGGTAAAGGCACCGTGCTTCTCGAGGGTACCCTGGGCACGCTCGACGGCAGAGATGTGCTTGGAGTCCTCGACAATCTTGGTCACGGCCTCCTCGTACTCCGTGCCCTCGACGAGCTCGTGCAGACGAGCGTACTCGGGGGCCAGGACAAAGAAGGAGACACCGAAGAGTGTGTCGGCTCGCGTGGTGAAGACGGTGATCTTACCCTCGTCGCCCTCAATGGGCTCGCCATCCTGGTCGCACAGGGTAAAGTCGACCTCGGCGCCCTCGGAACGACCGATCCAGTTGGCCTGCATCTGCTTGACGCGCTCGGGCCAGCCGGGGAGCTTCTCCAGATCGTCGAGCAGCTCCTGGGAGTACTCGGTAATCTTGAAGTACCACTGCTCCAGGTCGCGCTTCTCGGGCTCGGTGCCACAGCGCCAGCACTTGCCCTCGGTGACCTGCTCGTTGGCCAGAACGGTCTTGCAGGTGGGGCACCAGTTGACCGGGTTCTTCTTACGGTAGACCAGGCCCTTTTCCCACAACTTCTCAAAGATCCACTGACCCCAACGGTAGTAGTCGGGGCTGCAGGTCTTGACCATGCGATCCAGATCGTAGGAGAAACCCATGCGCTTCATCGTGGCGAGCGCCTGGTCCATGTTCTTATACGTCCAAGCGGCAGCCTGCGTGTTGTGCTTGATGGCGGCGTTCTCGGCCGGCAGGCCAAAGGCATCGAAGCCGATGGGGTGAAGCACGTCGTAGCCGCGCATACGGGCCTGACGGGCCATGGCATCGCCGATGGTGTAGTTGCGCGCGTGGCCCATGTGCAGGTCGCCCGACGGATACGGGAACATCTCGAGCACGTACTTCTTGGGCTTGCTGTCGTCGGTGTCGACGGCAAAGAGGTTGGAGTCCTCCCAGGCCTTCATCCACTTGGACTCAATGGCCTGTGCGTCGTAGGCAGGAATCTCGTCCTTATGATCTGTGCAATCGCACATATCAGCTCCTTTAATCTTTAATGGGGTCGGTCGGCTTAGCTTTATTCGCTACTGCGGACAGTCCTGCGCAAGACGAAGAGCACATCAAGTGCTCTTCTTTGCGTGCGGAACTTGTAGCGAACAAAGCTAAGCCGCCCGACCCTAAGGTTGACTCGACTGATGATAGCAAATACAACAAGCGAGATGCCTGCGACTTGCAGGCATCTCGCTTTATCTAAATAACGTGGTTGATACTCAACCTTTGTTTGTGACCCGTCCTAGCATGGACGGGTTTTCCAAGTGCTGCAAATTGCCGCGAAAGAGGAGCGACGCGTACTTTGGTACGCGAGCGACGGTTTGAACGGCAAGGTGCGGTGCTTGGGAAAGCTGCCTAGCGGTAAGAGACGCTCTGCTGGGAGTCCTTTACGACAACGTCGTGGGCGCCGCCTTCGACGATGGAGGTGGAGCTGACCAGGGTCAGGCGCGCCTTTTCCTGGAGCTCGGGAATCGAGAGGGCACCGCAGTTGCACATCGTGGACTTGACCTTGTAAAGCGTGCCGCCCACGCCGTCCTTGAGAGAGCCGGCGTAGGGAACGTAGGAGTCGACGCCCTCGACGAAGCTGAGCTTCGCGGCGCCGCCCAGGTCGTAGCGCTGCCAGTTGCGAGCACGCGCAGAACCCTCGCCCCAGTACTCCTTCATGTACTGGCCGTTGACGTTGACGCGCTCGGTCGGGCTCTCATCGAAGCGGGCGAAGTAGCGACCCAGCATCATAAAGTCGGCACCCATAGCAAGGGCGAGCGTCATGTGGTAGTCGTATACGATACCGCCGTCGGAGCACACGGGCACGTAAACACCGGTCTCCTCGTAGTACTCGTCACGGGCGCGGCAGACGTCGATCAGCGCCGTGGCCTGGCCACGGCCGATACCCTTGGTCTCGCGAGTGATGCAGATGGAACCGCCGCCGATACCGACCTTGATGAAGTCGGCACCGCAGTCGGCCAAGAAGCGGAAGCCCTCGGCGTCGACGACGTTACCGGCACCAACCTTAACGTCCTCGCCGTAGTTGGCGCGGATCCACTCGATGGTGCGCTTCTGCCACTCGCTGAAGCCCTCGGAGGAGTCGATGCACAGGACATCGGCGCCGGCCTCGATGAGCAGCGGCACGCGCTCGGCATAGTCGCGGGTGTTGATGCCGGCACCGACCATGTAGCGCTTGTCGTTATCGAGCAGCTCGTTGGGGTTGGTCTTGTGGCTGTCGTAGTCCTTGCGGAAGACGATGCCCATGAGGTGATCGTTGTCGTCGACAATGGGCAGAGCGTTGAGCTTGTTGTCCCAAATGACGTCGTTGGCAACCTTGAGGCTGATGTTCTTGTCGCCCACGATGAGCTGCTCACGCGGGGTCATGAACTCGGAGACCTTCTTCTGGTGGTCATCGCGGCTGGGACGATAGTCACGGCTGGTGACGATACCCAGGAGCTTACCCTTGGGAGTGCCGTCGTCGGTGACCGGCATGGTGGAGTGACCGGTCTTCTCCTTGAGCTCGATGACCTGCTCCATGGTCATGTCGGGGGTCAGCGTGGAATCGGACTGAACGAAGCCGGCCTTGTGATCCTTGACGGCCTTGACCATAGCGGCCTCGGACTCGGCGCTCTGGGAACCGTAAATGAAGGACAGGCCACCCTCGGTAGCGAGCGCGACACCCATGTCGACGCCCGAGACGGACTGCATGATGGCGGAAACCATGGGGATGTTCAGGGTGATTGCCGGCTTCTCACCGCGCTTAA
This sequence comes from Collinsella sp., assembly GCA_048205975.1. GTDB lineage: Bacteria > Actinomycetota > Coriobacteriia > Coriobacteriales > Coriobacteriaceae > Collinsella. The sequence continues at coordinate 23,915 of DBEWTI010000067.1, read as the reverse complement.
AGCGGGTTAGCGGCGTCTTAAGAGAGACGTTGTTGGGGATGCACTGCGAGGACGAGTAGCCAGGGACCAGCAGATACTCCGAAAACGTGTGGGACTCACCGGGAAAGAACGTAGCCATGTTTCTCCTTTTTCCATGCGACCGGTCGGCTGCAGGCCTCGTAGGACCCAGCCCAACCTTGGGCGCCCAATACTGGGGAAGTATCTTAACGCACTTTGACTGCTACAATGCATGATTTAAGAAGAGCACACGAGGGTTTGACGCAGGCTTTGCGTTTGCCCAGCAAACACTTTAGCGGGAAGACGTGGAGCACATGGAGTACAAGACGACGGCAAAGCTGGTCATTCAAGCGTGCGACAAGGATCTGCCGGGCGTCTTCGGCCACGGCTGCGTCTTGCTGCTGCAAGGTATCGCCCGCGAGCACTCGCTCAACCGTGCCGCCAAGAGCATGGGCATGGCCTATTCCAAAGCGTGGCGTATTGTAAACGAGGCGGAAGGCCAGCTAGGCTGCAAGCTCATCGAACGCGACGGCGCCCGCGGATCAACGCTCACGCCGGCCGGCGAACGAGCTATAGCGGTCTACGAGGAGCTTCAGACCGACATCAACAACGTCATCGCCTCAAAAGCCGACAACCTCATCGCCAGCATCAACGCGGAGTAGTCCTTTTAGGCGGTTTTTAGCCCACAGCGCCCTCGGATTGAGGCTCGCGCCACAAAACGGGCCCATCTACTACGTTTAGTTGAATACCCTCGACCATACCGGACATAATGAAATTAAAACCGCTGGTAAACAGCTTGGTAATTTTCAAAATAGGCGGGTGTGGTCGACCCCTATTGCTTAAACGTAGTAAATAGGCCGTTTTCGTGACACAGACCCCGATTAGCTACTTGCGAAGGGCGTTATCGAGAGTGGCAGCCACCTGCAGAGGGTCGTCGGTGCCGGCGAAGAGGCGGATGGCGCTCCCCTGCTTACCGCGCGGGGCCGAAAGGCGCGTTGTTGAGCCGCCGGCGGGTGATGTGCGGAATTCGTCCGGCAGTATGCTGAAAAATTCACCCGCGATGCAGTCCATCAGGTCAAACTCTACTGCCGGGCCAAAACCGTGCTCCAGGATGCCGGTCGCGATGGCATGGTCGGGATGCGAGGTCAGCCCGGGATAGCGCACGTTGCGTACCATCTCGTTGGCGGCCAGATACTCGGCCAGCGCACGGGCACGGTCGAAGTGCGCATGCATGCGACCATCGAGCGAGGACAGCCCGCGCTCCAGCACGTCGGCCTCGTCAGCAGTCAAATCAAGCTTGACCAAGCCGCAGCCCTCAAGCAGGGCATGCGTGCACTCGGCAGCGGCATCCACACGATGGCGCTTGAGCTGCGAGCGCGCCACCGAGACGGCGACGAGCTTGCGCGGAGCTTCGCCGGCACACACGCGATCGAGCGCCTCGAGCGACAGCGCAGCACCCAGCCGCAGCAGATCGCAGCCAAAAGCCGACGCCACGGTGTTGTCCACAACCAGCAGCGCATGAGCTTCACGCGCCGCCCGACCCAGCGCGCGCAAATCGGGAACACGCAGGCCAAAGCCGCCGATTGAATTCACAAACCACCACAGGTGCGGCACCTCGGCATCAAACGCGGTGGCAAAACCCTCGGACGCGGCGGCAAACGCCGCAACCGACGGCTCCCCCACGAGCACAACGTCGCAGGCATCAAAGCCGCGCGCAAACGCATCGGCAAAGTCATCGGCAAACACGACCAGGCGATCGCTGGGACGCACAATCCCCAGCAGCGACAGCGCCGCCGGCACGTGCGAGGCCGCAACAAGACGCGCCTCACGCGCGCCGGCCCTTGCAGCCCAGGACTCTTCTAGCTGTTGCACGTCCACGCGACACCATCCCTTACATAAAACCAAACCAAGACTAGCCCACCCAGGTCGAGAAAACGTCAGCGCAAGCAGCGTCGAGCGGTCCGGCGTTCGTTAGAACGTCGGAACAAACTTAGCCGTGATACTCGCCGTTGTATTGGATGAGCGTTAGGTCTTCCACGCCGTCGAGTGCGCGGATGGCGTCGGCATAGGGCATATCCACACCGTCCGAGAACACCTCAACGGCCATCTCGACCTTGTCACCGCGCATCGTCTTGGACTTGACGCTGAACTTGGTGCGTCCAAATGCACGCACGATATCGTCGCCGGTGGTCTGACCCGTGTAGTGGATGACCATCATGTACACGCGCGCCTTGTCCTGGTGGCTCGCAAAGCAGGCAATCATCACCACGATCACCACCGCCGTGAGCCCCACGAGCGCATACATACCGGCTCCCGCCGTAATGCCCGTGGTAATGGACCAAAACAGATACAGCAGGTCGAGCGGGTCCTTGACCGCCGTACGGTAGCGGACGATAGACAGAGCACCGACCATACCGAGCGAGATGACCACGTTCGTCGAGATCGCGAGCGTGACCATGCAGGTGAGCACGCACATGCCCACGAGCGTCACGGCAAAACTGCGCGAATACACCACGCCGGTAAAAAAGCGCTTGTACACGTAATAGATCAGGATGCCCATGGCGAGCGCCACGAGCAGCGACAGGCCAATCTTGGCAGGGTCGACCTGACCGAACGCCTCCAAGACGGAGTTCTTAAAAAAGTCCCTGGTGCTCATGGTTTAAATATCCCCTCGGTTCCCGAAATCCGATTCCCAGTAGTTAAAACCGCGCAGGTAGGCGGTCTTGTCATAACACAGGCAGTACTTTGAGACCGCCGTGAGTTCGGCCGCACCCGGCGGCACCATATCGCGCACCAGCTGCGGACAAAACTCGGTAAACTTGACCTCCATCACCAGCTTGCCGGGCTCCAGCACGGGCAGCGCGGGCAACGTCGCGTCAAAGATGTCAAAGCTCCCCACCGCCGCACGCACGTTGCTATCAAAGGTAATGCGCACGGTACCTTCGTCCATCACCCACGGCTCGCGCTCGTAGTCCACGATGGTCCGCGGGCGCATCATATTACAGATGCACTCGATGTAGAACTCGCGACAGAGCGGATAGGGGCTCCTCAGCAAAAAGTCGTAGTCACCGGCCAGAATCTGCTCAAACTCGCCACGCGTGAGCGGCGCGTCCTCCTTGTAGATCCAGCTGCCGTACTTCTTTTTGCGCTCGAGCTTAATCACCTTGTCGCCGCCGTTATAGATGCGCACGCGATACTTTTTGCGCATGAGAATGCCGGCGTCTTTTTCCTCGTAGGCCGAGTTGCAGTAGTCGTCAAAGTACAGGCTGCGAATGGTATAGCCGCCCGCCCGCGCATGCTTGTCCAGTTTAAAAACCGGCGCCATGCGGCAGGCAAGCGCGGCGTGCTCGCCCTCGTTAATAAGATATTTGAGCTCGTGGCGATAACGCTCCTGCGTGGCAAGCACAGGCGGAGCCACCAAGCGCTCAAGCAGCGCGCTAGCCCTCCTCATACGTGTCCTCCACGACCTTACCGCCATCCTGCACGTAAAAACACTTCATGCCGTAGTGCTTGCCGTCATCGGTCACATAGTAGTCAAAGGCATCCTGCGTATAGCCATCGGAGTTGGTGGCGCGCACGCGCGCAAAATACTGGCCGGAATCGGGCGCATCGCAGGTCACCTCGGGAAGCAGCACATCCTCGGCCTTAAAAAGCACGTCCTTGATGGCATAGTCGCGCGCCAGCTCCACGGTATAGCGAATGTCACGCGCCCTAAAGTCGTAAGACGCATCCCAGTTAATACGCAGCTTACCGTTATCGATCTGCGGCACGCCAATAAAGAACGGCATGGGCTTTTTAAAGCTTTCGCAGTAGCTCTTATAGTTCTCCTCGATCTCGGAGGGAATCGCCGCGGCAATCTGCTCGTATTCGTCCTTGGTGACAGGCAGGTTGTCGATATCGGGCAAAGCAAAGACCAGCGATTCGGTAACCTCACGATAATGTTTAATCATCTTGGCCAGGCGTGCCTCGGTCATATACGAGCGCAGATCCTTTACGGCGCGGTCGAGCTCACTACGGAACGATTTGCTGCGCAGTGCACGATTGAATAGCACGTTGCCCCAGTAGTTGCTTACGCCGCGCTCCCAGCTCGCATAGTCCGAAAACCCCTTCAGGCTCAGCTCAAGCTTGCGTAGCATGCCGTCGTTATCCCAATCGAGGATGTACCACGTATTGGAGTTGAGCGGGCTGTACAGATAGCAGTTACGGTTCTGAGTATCGCAGTTGCCCGTCAGAATCTGAAACGCCAGCCAATAGACCAGGTTCTCGGTATCAAGGTAGGTGTCGAGCACGTCATCGATCTTTTGCGATTCGTCGTTGAGGGCGTCGAGCATCTCGATGAGCTTGGTGTGGTCCGAATCGCCCTTAATCTCGAGCATGCCCTCAAAGCTTGCCTGGTTGTAGTCGGGATCGTCGGCAAGTTTAATGGTGTCCTCGTAGCGATGGAAATCAAAGCTGTTCACCTTATACAGGTGCCCGCTCTTATCCAGGCCATGTGCCTTAAGCGCCGTCTTGTTGAGCTGCTCCACCTGCGTAAACAGGCCGTAGTCCTCAAAGGTATCGTTGGACTTTTCGGTCTGGTCGCACACCCACAGATGCACAAACTGCGTGCGCAGGCCCATCATCTGGGGAATCCCGCGGATAAGGTCGTAGGCCATCTTGTTGCGAAAACGCATACCCTCGCCCATGTGCTTGTTGAGCGCAATCGCGCGCTGTTGGCGCCAAGTGCCCTTGCCTTTTTTGAGCTCCACCTTGTAATTCTTTTGCGTGTAGGAGCTCGACGTCTGGCCGCGCACCTGCACGGTGGCATTGGGCGCTTCCTCGCCATAGCCAACCTCGCCGGCCACCGGGCCGTCTTCGTCGCCCGCCTGCAGCAGGCCCATAACCTGATAGCGCGTCACGCCCATGTCGGCATAGTCATACACCGAGTACGTGTTGATCTCGGCCCAGCTATGGTCCGTGTTCTCGGAGCTGTTGCCGCGAGAGACCGTCAGATACATGGTCACAATGCCCGAGTCATCATAGACCTCGTACAGCTCGTCCTTATCGCGCAGATGCTTGGACTGGTCGGAGGCCTCGGCCTTTTTAATCTTGTCCTGCTTTTTTACCTTATTTGTCGAGGATTCGTCCTGAGATGAGCAGCCCGAAAGCAGCAGCGCGCCGGCAGCCGCCTCGATCAGACAGCGGCGAGACATCAACTTATCGATCATCAGAACCTCCCCAATGGTTGCGATACACGCGAACTACTACGCGCTGAAACGCGCCGTGCGGCACGCCCTTGCGGCGGCACTCCTCATAGCGCTGTTCGACACGGTCGAGCAAGCGGCCCAGCTGTGTAAACCAGCCCGTCTTGTCGGTCGCCACCATGGGCTGCTGGCTCAGGATACGATACGGCAAGTTGGCGGTATAGGTATCGAGCCGCAGCAGCGCCACGATAAAAAACACCGCCGCACCCAACAAAAAACCAAAGCCGTAAAACTGCTGCGGCAAAAGCAACGACACGGCAGTCGCCAGCCCGGCCACACCGGCAAACAGGCCCGAGGCCAGAACGGCTCCCTTGTAGTCGGTAAAGTACAGCAAGATCAGCAGGATTGTGTTGCCCACGGCATACAGGCCGTAGCCTACGCATAATGTGCGAAAATACCCGTGCATCAGATTGTTAAAGCCCAGCGGCAGGGCCGAGAGCACTGTGGTCTCGAGCGAAATGACCGCCGCCGTCACAAACAGCTGCTTGAGCGCGCAAAACCGCAGCTCCCGGTTAAGCGTGGCGAGCATCTCCTCCTCGGCCACCATGATGTCGCCCACCACGCCGCCGTCGTTAAACAGGCTGTAGTACTCGCGGTAGCGCGGATAGAAATTGACCTCGACGGACACCACAAAGTTGACGGTCGTGACGAGTATCGTCAAAAAGGCGATGAGCGCCGGAACGTCGTGGTAAGGCGCGCCGTAAAACAAGCCCTTGACCTGCACGCCAATCGGTCCTGCCCAAATAATGACCAGGTGGGCAAAGAGTCCCAAGTTGGTAAAGAGCCCTGTGAGCGCGAGCGGCATGAACTGGTCGAGCCAATGCAAAAAGCGCCAGGGGCTGCAATCGCTCTGCGGAAAATAGCCGTACAGCAGCACGACGTCCCAAACGAGCATGACCCCGTAACCCAACGCAATGCTCGCAAGCAGGCCCTCGACGGGCGGCAGGCCCAGCGCTAGCGCCCCCAGAGCGCACAGGCACGCCACGCCAATGGCGGCGGCGAAGCTACACAGAATGCCCTGATAGTCCTTGATGGCCGTGAGGTAGCTCATGCCGTTCCAGTTGACAATCATGATGTTGAACAGGAACAGGCACAGCAGCCCCTGCAGCAACGTGGCGCCCGAGAACAGCAGAAAGATGCCGTAGAGCACGGTACCCGCGACGAGCATGATGGCATTGGAGCCCCAAAACGAAGGAAGGATCTCGTCCTCGCGCTCGGCAAAGAGCATATCGGCCAAAAAGCGCGTGACCGGCATGGAGAAAAAGCTCGTCAGCACGAGCGAAGCCAGCAGCGTGTACGTCACCATGCACACCAGCAGGTCTTGGTTGGCACGGTCCACGCCCCACGCGCCGCACAGCATCAGAATGCCCACCTGCAGCAGCACGCCCAACAGCATGGGGCCCGTGCACACAATGCCGGCGTAGCCATAGGCGCGCATCGTCGCAAACAGGCCCTTGCGCTTAAACAGGCGCTTGAGCTCAAATCCGATTCCGGCCATCGGCTACACCCCCTTCTTGGGCAGGTTAAACGCGCGGGCCGTCTCGGCGTACAGCGCGCGGTAGTTGGCGAGCATCTGCTCGTGCAGATAGTAGGTCGCCACGCGACGCTGACCGCGCTCTCCCATCTCCAGACGGCTCGCACGACTGGCGCACATGCGCTCCATGGCGTCGGCCAGGCCCTTGCGGTACATGGGCGGGCTCACAAAGCCGGCGATACCAAAGTCATCTCCCGGCGCGCCCTCCAGCAGCTCGCGACAGCAGCCGACCTCGGTCGTCACGCAGGGACGGCGCGCGGCGAGCGACTCCAACACGCTCAACGGCTGGCCCTCGGAGATGCTCGTCAAAATCGTAAAGTCGAGCTTTTGCATGTACTCGACCACGTCCACGCGGCCGGTAAAGATCAGGTCGCGCACGCCCAGGGTATCGACGAGCGCATGACACTCGGCTGCATATTCCTCGTCATCCACACCGCCCATAATGTGAAGGCGCACCTTTGGCAAGCGCTCGTGCAGCTCAAAGAAGGCGTAGATCATGGTCTTGACGTCCTTGATGGGCGCCAGACGCACCACGGCGCCAATGTCCACCCAGCCGTCATCGGGCTTAAGGGGAATGTCCTTAAAGCGGTCAAACTGGATGCCGTTGGGAATGACCAGGCATTTGTCCGCCTCACAGCCCATATCGATCTGCGTCTTGCGGGCGTTATGGAACAGGCTCGTCACGCGGAAGGCACGGCGGTAGATCTCCTCGGAGAGCACGTAGAAAAAGCGAATCCAGCGGTCCTTAAACGAGGGCACCACCCAGTCGGCGCGTATGATCTCTTCCTCGCGCTCGCGCGTGTAGATGCCGTGCTCGGTCAGCAGCACCGGCGCGTTGTGAACGCTCGAGCCCAGACAGGCAAGCAGACCGCCGTAACCGGTCGAGATAGCGTGGTACACATCGGCCACCGGCACCTCACTGCCCAGCAGGTACAACACGGGCAGCAACATAGAGCGCATGGTGTGGAAGGCATCGGCAAACGGAACGTAGGGGTACTCGGCCAGGCACACGTCGCGGAAGATGTCCATAAACGCGCGACTCTGCAAAAACGAGAGCGGATGCATGCGGCGGCGCTGGAAGATGTCGAATAGCACGTCCCAGTCGGGATTGGAGAGCGACACCAGACGGCGCAACGCCTCGCGCTCACGAGCGTTAAAGCTGACTTCGTGCTGCTCGCCCGAAAGACGAAGGGCGTCGTCCAAAAACACCTCGTGCACCTCGGCGACGTTGTCGGGCAACTCGTAGACAAACTTACCGCGGTCGGCGGCATGCGCGCCAATCACCCACAGCACAAACTCGTGCTCTGGCATGGATTGGATATAGCCGTGCATCCAGGTAGACACGCCGCCGTGCACATAGGGGTAGCAGCCCTCGAGCACCAAACAGATTCTCATCGGTCGCCACCCTCCCTGCGCTCAATCGTCACCGTTTTGTCCGTCGCCTTGACCAGGTACAGGTTGCCCGTCAGATGCGTTATCTCGCCACCGGACACCGAGCCCGGCTCGCCGTTATTGGCACGGAACATGAACCATGCCTCGTCATGGAAGTTGCCCAGGCTGAGCGTCCAGGCATCGTCGCTCGTATCCACGTTCACCGTCACGGACGAAAAACGCTGTATGGCACCCGAGCACTCTGAGCCCGTCTGGTGGCGCAGGTCGGGCGCCGACGTGGTAAGCCAGTCCAGGTAGTCGGTCAGGCCTCCTTTGTAGACCTCCCAGCCCCCCTTGGCGCCGCGGTCGGGATCCAGCAGGTCATCCGGATGCATAAAGTGCGTGCTCACGTAGTGCATGTTGAGCTCGGACACGGCAGCGAGACGCATGTAGGAATCGTCCACCATGCCGCCGGACACAATGCGCGGCTGCTCCACAATGCCGTCGCTCGCCACGCCAAACTCCTGCACGTACGGCAGGTCGGTGCCATCCTCAAAATACGTACTGGCGATGGTCTTAATGCGCGGAACGTCGGTGCCGATAAGCTTGCGCGCGCGGGCCGAAAGGATGTTTGACGGCGGCACGTAGACCGAGCCGTGCGCGTTGGGCAGCACCTCGTCCTGAAAGGCGATAAGCTCGTCGAGAGACGCGACGAGCGTCTCTTTGTTCTTCCAGGTCTTGTAGACGTACAACGTACCATAGTCGGTGTCCCAGAGCGCAAGCGGCTGATGGTTGTAGCCGTGAAAGCCCAGCTCGCCGCCCATCTGCAGCAGCATGCCGCCAAAGTAGCGGAACTGCGTGGTATCGGCCTGTCGCGCGGGCTCGGTCTGGTTGACCGCGTCCTCGTAGTTTTCGATCATCACGCCGGTATAGCGAATGCCGTATTTTTGCGCGAGCTTTTGCAGATCGGGCCACCAGACCTTGGTGTAAAAATCGGCAATGGAAAGGCCGTAGTCACGCTTGATATAAGTACCGTCGCCCGAGGGCACGGGACTAGGAAAGTCGTCCAAAAAGAACACGGCGCTGTTGATGACCGGATAGGCCGTGGCATCACCCATTAAGCTTATGGCCGAAGCATAGAACCCACGCATAACCTTGTCGTAGATGCCAATGTTGCACACCACGGTGTGACCACTGCCGCAAGCGTTAGACCAAATGAGCGGCGTGCCCTTGTCACCGGTCTTTGCCCATACGTGCGCCGTCTCGCGCAATGAAACCGAAAGCGATGAATCAAAGGGGTCCGAGAGCTCGTAGCGCTCTCCCCCGCCCAGCATAAAGTCCTCGCTCGGCACAATGCTCTCGGCTTTTACATAGTCATATCCGGCCGATTCAATGCCAAGCTTGGAGGCAATCACTTGCAGATAGCTCGAGTTATCCGGCGGCATGGCGAGCATAAGCGAACCGCCGGCACTCACCCAACTCATAATGTCGGTCAGATGCGTACCGAGCCCATCGAGCGACGGCATGAGCAAAATCGCGCGATCGTAGGAGGTCAGCGAGGGGATGGCATCCGCGCCGTCCAGGGCAAGGTCCACGTCGCGGTGCGCGATCTTCATGTCGAGGAGGATCTGATCGAACTGCTCCTTTACGTCCTCGACGCCAGCTTGATCGGAATCGGTAATGACCAGGCACGTGGGCTTTTGGCCAAATATTGCCGAGGAAGCCGGCACCGCATCGTTGGCGGCAAGCATCCCCAGCTTATGCTGGCCCGCACTGTACTGTACGCCGGCGCGCTCCACCAGCAGCACGGCCGCCATGGCAATAAAGACCGCCCACACCACGAGAAGTCCCATCCAGCGAAAATGGCCCGCACGGTCGCGGATATGCTGTACCACGCTCATCGGGCCTCCTCTCCGTTGCGCCAAAACGCCAGTTCCTCGCGGTTGGCGGCGCTCAAGTATACATGCTGTTTGTCAATCGCATCGATCACGCGGTGGACCTCGTCACCGTCGCGGCGCATCACCGCCAGGCGCAGGCAAAGCATCCAGACCTCCTGCTCCTCGGGCACGTCGAGCACCAGCTGGTCGGTCACGGCCTGCGCCTCGTCGATCTGTCCGACATCGGCCAGCGCCGTCGCGTATCGAATACGAAGCTCAAGGGCATCCTCGCGCTCGCAGCGACGCGCAAGCAGGCGCGCGTACTGTTGGCGCTGAATCTGAGCCACGCGCCCCTCGGCCAAGCCCGAGCCCAAGTATTCACCAAGAAAATCGCAGTATTCGTTGAGGTTTTGCGCGCTCGGGTCCGTCTTAAAGGCACGCTCCAGCTGCTGCAGTTTAAGGTCGGACTCCTTGGAGATCTGCGCCACCGCCGTCGCGGCATAGTGAGCCACCTCAACGTCGTCGTTAAGCTTAGCCGCCTGCAGCTGCGCCAGGTACGCGTTGGGCTCCTCGGTGAGCATGGAGAGCATGAGGCGGCGCCGTTCTGCCGGGTCGTTGACGATGAGCGCCTCCTCGAGCGGCACTACGCCTGCATCGGCATCACGTTCGTGCACTAGGATGCTGCGATGCAGGTCGTCGTTGAAGCGCAGCGACTCCAGCGCAGACTCTTTCAGCCCCTCGCCAAACACCGCGCCGCGGACCGATAGCAGAACCACCAGCAACGGGCCCCACAGCGGCACCAGCACTATCACAGCCAGCATATGCCCGCGCACCGGCAGCAGGCCCAACTTCATGAGCGTCCACAGCATCAGACAAACCAGCGCATGAATCAGCAACAAGACGGCGGCAACGACAAGCGAGATCAAGCGGCACCCCCCTCACCGTCACCGGTGTCAGCAATATGCTGCAGCAGCGCCACGATGTCCTCGCCGTCGACGGGCTCCACCGCAATCTGCTTTGCGCTCAGGCGCTCACGGATAATGGGCAGATCGCACGCCTTTGCCTGGCGCATAAGCAGGTAAAGCACGTCGCCGTCGACCAAGCCCGCCGCATCGCTCTCGCGGATTGCCAACCCAATTGCGCCCACCAGCTCGCCGACAGGCTCCATGCCCGGTACCACGCGCAGGAGTAAAAAGCTGCCCATCTTGCCATCTGCCAGCGCCTGCTCGGCCGCGAGCTCTTGGCCAAAGGCAGCCTGCTTGAGCACGCAAGTGCCGTCAACGCAGCGTTTATCCTGTGCCACCGCCTCATAGTCAAAGGCACGGCCCAGCGCGCTTTCGACCAGGCCGCACAAGATGCGGAACAAGTTTTGATAATAGAGGGTCATTTGGTTTTCGGCCGCGCGACGTACAAAGATCAACACGGCGGGTGCCCCGTCGCGCTCGATCGTGTATCCAAACATGGGAAGCCCCGGCGTCAGCTCGCGGTTCACCCACAGGTTCGAACGACCCCCGTCGCCCAAAAGAGGTGCAAGCTGCTCAAGCGTGAGCGAGCGTGCGACATCTTCGGCAATCGCGGGACTTGCTGCCACCAGGCGTGCAAATGCCCCGCCCGAAACATGGTAGATCGCCACCGAATCGTTCTCGAGAATCTCGCCCAGAAGCTCGCAGCACTTGCGATAGATGTCGCGTGGGTTGAACACGTCGAGCTCCTGCGTCACGGCAAAGATCTTGCCAAAGCTGTCGTGGCGACCCACGATCTGGCGCCTGTACGCGCGCTTGTCCTCGACCGCGTCGTGGTAGAGCTGCGTAAGGAACGTATTGCGGTTGCGCACGAGCTCGTTTTGATCGCGCTCCGCCCTAATGGCTTCGCTGTTGCGCAGCTGCACATAGCCGCACACGGCACCCACAACAAAGTACGCAATAAACGGCAGCCAGTTAGACGGCTCGTAAAAGAGACCCTGGAAGATATAGCCATACTGGGTAAAGTAGCTCGCCGCCAGGCCAATCGAAGCCAGCAGTGCTGCGACCAAGCCAAAGTCCAAGCCATACAGCGTGCCGATCAGCACCACATAGAGCAGGCGATAATCGAGCACGTTGAGCTGGGCCGATTGGGAGAACAGGTGCTCCAGCACCTCGAACAGGACCCAGGCAACGCCCGTCTCCAGGCATTTAATAGGCAGCGTGCGCATTTGGATGCGGTCGATGGCCGCGCGCAAGGGGTTGACCTTCTTTGCACGGCCAGCATCCCAGCGAGCCTGAATGGTCGAGAGGTCGCGCAGCAAGTCGTAGCGCTGAAACCAGCCATAGCGCACGCGAGCGACGTCGCTGGCGGGCAGGGCGTAGCCGGCAGAATCGCCATAGGCAACTGAGAGCCCTGGGAACAGCGCCTGAAGGGCCTCGCCCACCTCACCCACCGTGTGATGGAAGGTATCGGCTACGTCGAGCGTCTCAAAGTTGCCATCCCAGCTGTCGAAGATACGGCGTACCAGCACCGAAAGCTCCTCGGCACACAGCAGGGGAAACGCCGCATCCTGCGCGCCCTGAAGAGCGGCCGATCCGGTTGAGCACGCGTCGAACAGCGGCACCAAAAACGGGTCTTCCAGCGCGGCAGACGCGGTATACAGGAACGGCACACGCAGGATCTTGGTCTGAACGCCCTCGCGAGCAGCGTAGTAGCGGCACAGGTCGTTGGCTGCGTGCGCAATAATGCCCTTGCCCGTTTGTTCTGCGGCATCGGTGGCACCCTCGGCACCCGCGGGCCCCGCTACATACAGCAGTTGGACCCGGCGACCCGCGCACGTACGAAAGACCGAGCGCAGCAGCTCGATATCGCCCACGGTATCGGTATGCGGGGTTAGGTAATTAGACAGGTAGACCACGCGGTCGAACTCGTAGGCCTGCTCCAAGTGCTGAAGCAGCTCTTTCCACGAGGCATGGGGCGACGACTCGTCGCGGCGCGCTTCCTGCGCGGCTACAACCTTAACGTGGTCCCCAGGGAATGCCTTGGCGCAAAAGTCATCGTCAACATATGCGGTGTTGCCAACAACCAGCACCTCCATGGCGTACTCCTCCCCTAAAATCCACTTCTGTCATAGTCAAACATGCGTATTTTACGCTGTCAACGCGAGTTGGAACGCCTTTAAGGCTGTTTTAAGAACTTTTTTAGGGAATGTGGGAGTGGCAACTCGTCCGACTCAGGCTCATTGAGAGGCTGCTATTCGCTCTGAAAAGCTACATCACAATCTGCTGACAGCTCTGCAGGGAGAATGGCAGGCAATGTAAGCGCTCCCATAGGCGAAAGTCCAGTAACAACCATCAAATAGCTCTTTGCATGGGCATATGCCATCGAAATAGCATTTGAAAGAAGGTAGTGACGCGCCTCGTCATCGGGAGAGTTCATAGGCATTTGCGCTGAAACCGAGATGGATACTGTAACGCCAGCGTGCATCTTCTCCTGTGCACCTTCATCTCTGTCAAGGAGGCTGCCAATTACGCACATCTTTAAACTTGCACGAGCGTCATTACCGTTTTTCCAAAGGTGGACATCTTGGTAGCTAACGTCAACTTTTAATTCCATGTTATCCGAGGGCGAATCCTCGATATGGAAATCGGAGTCAACGACAAACAAATGAACGACTTGAATCGGAGCAATAAAATCCCCACTCATGCTGCCAAACCTCCGGAAATCATCTCGAGATTCACATGCGAGGACGGACGCTCGTTCCTAAAAGACCATTGCTTGCGCAGGGATTCATTGGACGAGAGAAACGGTAGCTCTTTAGAATAGTTAACGGTAACCTTAGGAACGATATTGATACCTAAAGCGAGCTCGAACCTGGCGATTGTCTTCAGCGTCATATTGGGCTGAGAATTCAACAGTTTCGAAAGCGACTGAAGGCTCACGCCCATACGCTTTGCCAAATCGCTTTTGCTCAAACCCAGATGCTTCATCTCGCGATGAACAATAAACTCGATATCTAGCGCATGTTCATAAGCGCGTGTTTCGCTAGTTTCTGTCTCGGCGTAAAAATCAGATAAATCTACTTTATTCATTGTGTTCTCCGTTTCGAAAGCCAAGTACAAAAGTCAACGCTCAGATTCCAGAAGTTGACGTGCTATTACGGCTAATCGCTTGGCCCGCTCGATTTCTTTACTGATATTTCCTGATCCCTGATGTCCTTTAAACCAAAACAATAGAACAATTTTGTCTACGCCCTGACATATGGCATAAATCATCTCTCGATTTGCCCCGTCAAACCCTTTTAGTTCATAGAGGCCGATCTTAGAATCAATACATCGTAGCTTTGAGGTCCCACTCGCAACCTTTAACCCATAATCATAGATTTTTGAAATCTGATCGATCATTTTACGGGCGGCAAGCTTCTTTTTAGGGTCTGTCAACAGTTTCTGGAATTGAGAGTTGGCGGGAGAAGTCGTCAGCTCCCAAAACGGTCGGCCCTTGGGATCCCCATATTCGACAAGATCATATCCTTCAACCAAAGGCCACCTCCCATTTCTAGATACACTTAACTTATAAGTTAAGTGTATCTATTTAAATACAAATAACAAGGCTTATGCTAGATTCCACAGCTTCAATCGATAAACAACCCAGTCGAGCTTGTGCTAAATCCGGAAATACGCGGCAAATTCCAGACATGCCGAACACACTGGATAGCGGCAACGCTTCTACCTGCTGCTTCTTTACCCGAAAAAGGCGGTGTGCTCGGGGATTCTGGAATTTGCCGCATACTTCCGGCAGGAGCATCCGGAAGTGCGGGAAAAATCCGAGATCGGCAGACCAGACCCCTGTTTTAGATTTCGTCGACCAGCACCTTAAACACGAAAACCGCCTTTCGGCGGTTCCCGCGGACCAAGCCGGACGTACCGTCGCAAGGCCTCATCACAATTCGCACTCTAAGGAAATGAACAGTCGCGGTCAATCCTCGGCAAAGAATCCGTTGCGAATTAGAGCCAAGTAAATGAGCATCGGTAAAGTTACATGCGAGCAGAAAAACACCCGCAATTTCGCCTTTTCCCAATTGAGATGTAAGTTTTGACAGGCCGAATCTTACATCCAAACAAAAAGAGGGCCGACGCATCAACCCTCTTCAGGTGTCGCCCGAAGGCTTCCACCGCAATTGGTTTAATTCTAATCAATATCAATTGTTTGTCCACGGTCACGTCAACCAGTAGAAGCCGCCCATATTCGACCTTATCCTGGCAGTCATCAACCCTAAACGCACCGGGCGTTCCGAGACGCGTCAACCAACGAAAGGTCGCGCCATACCTAACGACGACATCGACTACCTGCTGAAGTTCGCACCCCAAGAAGCGCATATCGACGGCCTGACGGACGCCTCTATATGAACGCAGTCAAGTTCCCGACCAAGCCAACGCTACCCATTACACGCCTTAGCCAGCAGAACAAGCCTCTTAGCAGCATCATCAAAAGATCCCACAGCGTAATATCCGTCTTTATCCTTACCAATGCACCCAACAAAAGGAGAGGACAGGAACTCGAGCATTTCCCCAACCTCACTGATCGACAAGTCTTCAATTGAGGACACGCCGTTTTTCATGAACCAGTAAACATCCCGTTTAGACATCAAACCGCCAAATTCTTTATCTTCGTTTTGAGAAAGCAACGCCCTGAGCACCAAATCGAGCAGTTTGGTCGTTCGCCTAAAGCGAGCAATAGCAGGTTCCAATAAACCAAGATCGATAGATCCCGAATACTCAAAGAGAATTTTGTAGTCTTGAGAGACGAGAGGAATCTCCTCTTGAAGCTTAAGGAGTTTTTCCAACTCGCTAATTCCAAATAAAGCGACGTCGTGTTCCTTAGCCCTATCGCAGATTCGTTTTTCAGAAAAACTTGAACCCACAACGGCGATAAACGTCGCATTGTGCTTACGACGATGCAGCTCAAGTGTATCAAAATCAACTTGTGAGGCAGAGACGCCGCCATTAGAGGTTGATTTGGCATCAATTACCACGGAATAAGAAAATCTCGAAGCAGCGTTCGCAACGGCTAAAACATCTGTGTCGCCAGACCCACCCAATAAAGTCGTTCTAAACCCAAGGCGACTAAAACACCGCTCCACAGCTCGCTCCAACCGATCGGGATGACCGGAATCGCGCGATGCATCCCAAAGCTCTCCAATCAGCTTGTCGACATCGGTATCCACGGGCTGTTCTAGCCCCGTTCCCTGTTTGCCCAAGGAATCAACAGCGAAATTAAAGCCATATCCACTCAAAAATGAATCGCAGTGCTCAGTTGCCTGATAACTCATCTGGCTTTTCTTTTTTAGCAAGCCGGCTTTCAGCAACACATTAAGTCGCTTTCTTAGCGCATCATGGGAGATGTTGACGTTAAAACGTTCGAACAGAAGCAGCTGGATTGACCTAACATCAAACGCGCTGTGACCGACAAGCGGCAAAAGCTCAAATACCCAAGAGAACGCCGCATGAAAACAGCAAGCAAAATTAATTGCGGATTTTTCAGACAGCCAGGCGTCACCAATTGAAGTTAATTCGTACGTCGTAAGTGACGACCGCTGCACAAAGCCCAATTTTGAAAGTGCAGAAATCGCCGCCCTGGTTGAGCTTTCGGAAAGTTTATAGGACAAGTTAGAAAACTGAACGATTGCAGACTCATCACCACCGTTTTTAACGATGGAAAGAAGCTCGGTTGTGGCATCAATAAAACCGGATGCTCCACCAGCGAAAAATCCAATAGAATCCGAACGATCAGATTGTTTAGCATGTAAAGCAAGGTCGACGGCCCAATTTGAAGGCTCGTCCCAGTTTAAGGAAGCAGATTCCTCCAAGACACCCTTGGGTTCCACTTCAATCTGAGAAACCCATTGATCACCTAGAGGTGTCCGTACATATCGACATCCTTCGTATTCTCGGTATTCAACAAGGCCGAGCTCGCGAGCCCATTTTAAACGGCGCTGAACCTCACTCTTCTTGGTCCAGCTCATTCCGTACTCGGCATTAGCCATCAAACGCAGCTCGCCCGAAGTCTTTGGCGTGCCCAGCACGTCAATCATGCCGCTAAAGAATTTGCAACGACTTGCCAGGCACGCAGCCAGATAGGAGTTATCTCCCGTGTCAATCCAACGGTCCGCTTCTGCAGAAGGAGTGTATCCCTCAGCAGTCTTAACAACCAATCCGCACGGGCTCAGGGCAAGACAAGCTTCGCCAAGAGAGAGCTTGGCTGTTGAGCCCTCAATTGAAATGACATCGTCTAGGGATTGGCCGCGCTTTAAGTCATCCAGGATCGTTCTTAGGGTCTCAATCATCCCGGCACTCCCAACAGGGATATTAGGAGAAGACTGGGCGTGGAATGAATAATCGGAAAATTTGGGATATTCCATCGGATCAATCTGGACCATGGGGCATCTCCGATAAAGGTCGGCAAATAGAAAGCTATTGTCATGATATCAATGGGAGAGCTTGCGAATCACACAAGGTCCTATTCGTTATCGAAGGTCCTATTCGTTATCGCGCAAAAGTTCGGTAACGCCCCGAAGCGCCTTTAACGATAACGGCAACCTTGCGTTCGTTTGCCGCGCACAAAGCAGCACGCACGCCCTCGAAGTAGCGGGGCTCGGTCTCCTTGCCTTCGCTCACCACGAGGTGGCGCGTCATCTGGACCATGCGAGAGCGGCCCTCGCGCCTGCCGCTGCACCAGTCCCTCGCCTTCTTCGCCACCATGCTAGTCCCACTCCTCGATGCGGGTGAGGTACGGGTCGGCGCCGTAACGGCCCGACAGGTACTGCTTGTCGAAGGCTGCGTTCTTGCTGACCAGGTTACCGTTGGCCTCGTGGATGTCGGCGAGCGACCACAGCTGGCTGGCCTCCCCCTCGCCGCGCGCTGCGAACCATATCTCGTCGCGGCGAAACACGTCGTTTCGCATGGTGGACACGTCCTGCGACGAGAAGATGAGCTGCGCGCCGTGCTTGTTGACCTCGGGGTCCTTAAACAGCAGGATCACGTAGCGCAAAAGCTTCGGGTGCAGCTTGGCATCCAGCTCGTCGACGATCACGGTGCTGCCGCGCTCGAGCGCTGCCAGCAAAAACGCCGCCAGCCCCATGAGCTTCTGCGTGCCGGCCGACTCCTCGGGCAGCCGCAGCTCATAGCCCCTGCCATCCACGTCGTGCCTCACGAAGACGCGCTGGCCGCGCCCCTCGGGGGCCTTCTCCACCCTAAAGCCGCCGATGCGCACGTCCACGGCGCGCAGGAAGCGCGTGACCTCGGGCGAGTCTGCCTCGTCGAGCATCTGCTCGAGCGCCCGCTCCAGATAAGAGCTGTTGTAGTTCAGGAACACCCCACCGAGAAACCAGCTGGCTGCTTCCTTGACCACCGGCGCGTCGAAGTTGATGCAGAGGAACGACAGGTACGGCAGGTTCGGGTTGAACGTCGCGGCCGTCGCGAGCTTGCGCAGCGTAGGGCCGAGGTCAACCTCTGCGCCCTCGCGCTCAAACAGCATCGCCGTGCGCGATGCGCCCAGCTTGCGCCGCCACAGCCCCTCGGACACGATCTCGTCGGCGTGCACGGACAGGATGTAGCGGTACTCGTGCTCGCCTGCGCGGTAGTAGAGCTCGAACTCGGTGGGCTCGGCGACCGACACGTCGTCGAACGCGAACGCCGAACAGCGAGCCATCGTGGGGCGCTCCCCCTCGGGCGCGTCGGCGCGGGCGGACAACAGCCAGACCGGCCTGGCCACCGCCGATCGCACGTAGTCGAGGGCCTCGAGAAGGTTGGACTTGCCGCCGGCGTTGGGGCCGTACACCGCGGCCACCGGCAGGAAGCTCTGCCCGTCGGTACACTCGATGAGGGAACGCTCGAACTCCCTCATCGGCGTCGCCTGCATGGACAGCTCCGCCTCGTCGCGGTAGGACCTGTAGTTCCTAAAGGTGAACTGGCAAAGCATTGTCCTCAACATCTTATCGTTGTTTTTGAATTGAATATCAGAGTTTTCTTATGATCATATGCTCTAAGACATATCAAATCAAGAGTCGCTCGCAAGCTTGAGCCGCATACCCGTACGCAACTTGCAGACTATGCAGCTCCCGAAGTTTGCGCGACACCTCTACGCGCGCAACAACGCGCTCGTGTCGCATTTCGACTTTGTCTAGAAAATCGTTGACACCTGGGCGTCCGCTCGCCCAAAATGGCATCAGATGTCAAAACCTCCGGGTTTTATAAGGGCGGAGCCGTTTGGCGGTTCGGCCCTAATTTTTTGCCCAAACGCCATACAAACGCAAACAGTAGCACGAGTGGCGAAATCGAAAGGCATAGGAGCGCGGCCAGCAGCGTGGCCACACCCCACGTCAGCCCTTCTCGTATCTGCTCGCGCGTCACGACAGGATCTCGTACACGCGCTTCTGAACGGTCGAGTATAGGCTGCCGAGCTCCTGCCTCCTTGCCTCCCCGTTGCTGATAGAATCAAGGATGGAAAGACGGACATTTCCTACAACCAAAAGCTCGACAAATTTCTTTTCATCTTTGATTTAGTGTAGGTGAGCGAAATGACGACTCATGCATACGATGACCTTTATTCTTATCTAGCCGCATTCAAGAACAGCTCTCTTGCCGAAATAAATGCGTACCTAGAAGAACTGGGGCAAAGGAGGTTCGACGCCTTCACTAGGAGCCTTGCACCCCTTATCCCAATCGAAAAATTCGAAAATCAATCCCTATTCAATTTTTCTGTTGACTCCACCCTTGAAGGGGGAAAATTCCCCTGCACTGACTATGCCTGTCGAGAGCAAAACGTTTACCACTTAGCAAAGTTCTCAGCATTGTATGCAGATAAAACCCTGATTCATTGTCCTATAGATTCGGCATTCGAAATGGGGCACGATGATTATGTCTCAGTCGATGAACTTGCATTCGGGATCTATTTGACTATGCGAGTCGAAGACATAGTCAAAGCTGGAATACTCGGATTTTCGAGCAATTATATTCCTCTTTGCGAAAAATGCCTGGCGCGACAAATCGAAAGAGAGTCAAAAGCAAAAGGATTGAAATCGAGTTATTGGGATGATCTCGTACGACAATTTTGCTCCTCTACCACGTGCACTTTAAAACGAGCACCGGATGGGGTTCTGTATGTAGCGATTGAGGGAATGGATGCATATGGGTCCCATGAGGAGATAGATGTCGATTTCCTGGAAATCCCGTCTGAATACGAATCGCTCTATGCAAGCCAAGGCGAAACGCGATTGGATAGAGACATGCTGGAAAACGGTGGCGTTGTGGCTCTCTTACTGCCATTGTTGAACGATTGCTTCCAAGCCCTCGTCAATCCATATTTTTCGAATAGCTCGTATTTAACCACTCGTCCCGCTCAGATTGAGTTCCTCGAGTCCGCAACTTCCACCCTTTATCCTCGAAAGGATCAGACCCTACCCATTCGCCGGTTATCTTGTCCCCTCCCCATTGCTGAAAATGCGACATTGCGTAGCATCCTTGATTGCCGCATTAGAAACGAAGAGTCGTTTCTTGTGTTTAGGGATACCTTGTCCAAAGGCCTGAGCGAAAGGCCCATCGACAGCTCGGCATTAGCTGACCTGAAGAACGACCTAATAGAGCCCGAGCTTCACAAGATATCTTTGGTGATGAAAAACGAACGATCCCGATTAGTCACCTCCGCAGGCATTGAAGCCGCTATCGGAATTGCGAGCTTTACATTGGGGCAATACGGAATCGCATCACCTTGTGATGCCATGAGCATCCTCGGGGCTGCCGGCATAGGGGCCCTTGCATCTCAATCCGCAGATTTCTTGCGAGAAGCCAAGGCAAAAGAGAACCCCATGTATTTCCTCTGGAAGCTCAATAGAAACAACCGTCTGTAACCTAAGGGGCAGAATACCGCAGTCGATGAGCATATCTCGGTCATTAAATAAGGGCAGTACTAGAAAGGATGCGAATCATGAAGAACCGATTCCCTTTCCGAATGCCTAATGCAGAAAAATCACTGGTAGATCATCGAGTATCACAAACTCATTCGTAAACGGAATCATACCTTGCATTAAGCCAACCGATGAGCAAATAGCTGCCGCTCTCACCGTTCTGGAAATGGATCCTGACAATGTTGCATGCGCCTACTGCGGTAATGCAATGACGGAATGGGATCATCTGAATCCACTCGTTATGGACAAACAGGCAACAGGATTCATCACCGAAATCCAAAAATTGGTTCCCGCCTGCGGCAAATGCAACCAAACCAATGGAAACCGCACTGACGCCTCTTCGATCCGCGCAAGCTCATCCCTATGTGGAATCTGGATACCAAAATCTATCTCAGAAGTATGTCCAACATCGGCCCACACATTAATTGACAAATCAAGCGGCGCAACTGCATCTCCGTCATTTAGCACTCCAATAGCGAAGCTATCATACTCACGTTGTGCCATTTTCGTCTCCTCTACCCCACTTTCAATATCCCCAATCAATCTTACCCCTCAATAGAGCCCTCGAACGGCGCAGCAAACGCGCGCCCTCAACACTCGCTCGAGGCGAACAGCGGCCTCCTCACTCCCCCTTCTTCTTGCACAGCACTTGCATCGCGTGTTCGCCCAAGATCGCCGTGGACAGCTTCAGCGCCCACCCTTAACGGCGTTGAGGAAGTACTAAAGAAACGGTGCGTTCATGTCGTAGTAATTCATGTTCCTAAACAGCGCATAAATCACGAGGAACGTTTGGGCAATGACCACTGCGACACTCATTGCAAGAGCGCTGTGGGGCGACTGGGAAATCCAGACCAAGGGCCTTAAGCACAGCTAGGCAAACCAATCTCCGCCGACCAACAATCCGTCTTGGGCAGCCTTAATAAACCCATAGGGCAAGTAGTTGCGTATGAGGAGGTGACGCATGATTTCTTTCACAAATGGACAAGCACATAGGGGAGCACGGTCCACGCGTCGTCATATGATTTCAGGCGACTAAACAACAGAGCATCGACGAAAGGGGCACGAGCCGCGTCTGCGAACATCGCATCGATCGACGATGGGTCGCTCGACACGCTGCCCAAAGAGAAAGCCCATGAACATGTGAGCTGATATTTATTTCAGACTATCAATCACCCAGCTCCTCAATCACCTTTTTCACTTCCCCTTCGACTTTAGCCTTATCGCACTCATCGAGACGGTCGTTAAGATAGGGAGAGAGACTCTCCCGGACAGCCACCGACAGCCAAGAGCCCCAGCTTGATGAAGCGGCAACGATAGGCGTTAAATCATAAGAAAACAGGCGCGGAAGATCGCCGATGTCGTCGGGCGTGTGCGTTTCTACCCATTTCTTCAAAAGACGTTCTCGATACTTCCAGTCCACCTTTGCGAGGGCTTCATAGACAATTGAGACAGGCTGAATAAAACCGCGTTCATACAGTGAGACGACTGGTCTGTCTCCTTCCAATAGATTAGAAATCGTTTTAGATTCAACATCTATAGGAAACAGTCCATCTCCCACAGCCAGCAGCTTTTCCAAAGTGGAAAAGACATCGCTCTCGTCCATACGATCCCTGCAGATAATTGCCTTTGCCAAAAGGCGGCATCCTCCAAATTCAGCTTAGAAACCTCATCTTCATTATTGAATGAGACTTTCTTAACATAGCGATTAAAATAGCCTTGGAACGAAAACCACTCCCCAACCCCTCAAGCTTCAACAGATATACCGCATTGGACAGTGACCACTCCACAAAGCCGTGCGGAATCAGCATAGAAAATATCGCATATCCCATATCGTTTAATCCCGTCAGCTCTTGAACTGGACACAAGTCCTTCAACTGTATCTTAGGGGCTATAGGGTTAATTTTCGCCACCAGTTCCTCGACAAGGAACCCGGCCTTAATAGAGTCCTACCACGCATCGGCAGCATCACAAACAGCTTTAAATACGAAGGAAGCCAACTCAGTTATCGCAGACTCATATTCATCAAGCGATTCAAGATACCGGCGAAAAGCAAATCCGGTTGAAAGTACATTCTTGCCAACGGGAACATATACCTCCAAAAGCGTATCTAGTTTGGGTAATGCATTGAAATCTCGACATGGGAACTTCGGCTACAAAAGAAATCGAGGCCGAGGCGAACAGGTTCGCCTCGGCATTCCTAATGCCCAAATCGACCATGCTGAAATATACGCCCCGAGGCTTTAGCCTACGGGACGCAGTGACCATTAAAAAGCGATGGAAGGTGTCTGTGGCAGCCTTTATCTATAGATCACGCGACATTGGCTTACTCACGGATTGGCAGTATCACAATCTATTCAAACAATTAAGCTCGGCAGGATGGAGAGCGGACGAGCCTAACGCGATAATTCCAGAACAGTCTGAGGTAAATAAGCAGGTCATTACTCTACTCTCAAAGACACCACAAAAAGTTAGCGCAGTCGCAAACGAAACCGCGCTGCCCCTTGAATTGTGCTATCAACTACTCACGGGAAGAAGCACCCAGGTTGTTGTAGGCGGGAAACCATCTACAAGCAAGTCATGCAGACGAAAGACAGGTCTAACAGTAGTTAAATAATGCGACTTCGTCCATCCCAACAACAGGCCATTGAAAACAGAGGCGGCCTGCGGCATCGAGTCTGCTAGTATCTCCATAGCGGTCCCTGTCCTTTCCCAGAACCTGTGTTTGTAGCAATTCCAGATTCTAGGACAGGGGCCGATTGCGTTCAGCGGTCAACCGCTGGCGTCCTTACACCAACTTTCTCGACGCGATCGGCGCGGGTTCCACGATCTTCTGCACGCAATACCGCAAGAAGGACTGGCACGCCAGGCTCGGCGCCGACGTGCGCGCCGACCCCATCATGGACAGGATAGTCCACAACACCGTATGGGTCGACATGGGCGACTTCAACATGAGGGAGAAGCTGGGAGGG
>DBEWTI010000070.1:0-18454 GCA_048205975.1 Collinsella sp. | reverse complement strand
CCTGGGGCGGTAGCCGTTGCGGCTGTTCTCCCTGCCGTCGGCGCGCTCGTTGCGGCCCGCGCCGCACATCTGCTGGGCCTCGGAGTCCATCAGCGCGTTCATCACGCCGCCCAGCACCCTGCACGCGAACTCGCGCGCGTCTCCGCACTCCTGCCAGAGCCTCGCCGCCTCGAGGGCCTCGTCGCGGCCGAGACGCAGTACACTCTCTTCTTGGGGCATCGCCTTTCCTTCCATTCGTCACCTTCATTACTCCAACGACGAATTCTAGGCGGTGTCCCCGCCCTTTCAAGAAAGGGCAGAGGCGGGGGCATGCCCCCGCCTCTTACACCACATTTCTACGCGCTACCCGACGTCCCTCGCCGTCGGCGGATTTTGGGACATGTGGCCCGCTTTTTGGGCCCGCCTGTCGGTACACTAAAAGCACTATGGGTACCCGCGAGCGACATATCGGCCACGCGGCCGCCCGATCCGCACCCGTGGCGGATCCCAGGGGCGGCAGGCTCTTCGCCATGCCGCGATTCCTTGTTGGTATAACACATCAGGTGTACCGTCACCGCGTCTTTGCTATCGCCGGCGCCATCACCGTGCTGTTCCTCATGCTTTTGGCAGTCTTGCCGGCGCTGTTTGCCTCCGACCCCAAGCTTTCCAACGCCGTGCCCGCCTATAGCGAGGTGTCCGAAGAGGTCGTGGATGCGCTCGTCCACTCGAGCTCTCTCCCGTTGCTTGTCGCCGCAATTATATTTTCGATCTGGGGTGTATCGGTCTATCTACGCTGTTTGGACTATGTGTTGCGCCGCCGCCTTGTTGCCGTCGCCACCATCTGCGCCCTCTGGATGATTGAGGTCATCCTCAAATACAAGTCGTTCACACCGTTCTATGCCACCGTGCTGTGGTACCTGTACTACGTGCCCATGACGCTCATTCCGCTGCACTACCAGCTGTGCGGCCTGCGCCTTGCGGGGCTGGAACAACACCGTGCGGGCCGTCGCTATCGCGGCATCCTGTGGATTGTGGCCATCCTGCTTATCGGATTTGTGGTCACCAACGATTTTCACCAGCAGGTCTTCCGCTTTGACCGTGCAAGCGACACCTGGAGCAACGATTACACGTACGGCTGGGGCTATTTCGCCGTCTTAGTGTGGACGGCCTTTAACTTCGTGGCCTTTTTTATCCTGGTGGGCCGGTCCTCGTCCTTTCGCATCCAGCGTTTCTCGGGCACGGCGGCGCTTGTTTTGTTGGGTGGTGCGTTCTTTGCCATCTCGTATGCTCTGCGCGTGCCCTGGGCATGGAGGCTCAACTTCTCGCTCGTCTATTGCGTCTTGTGCGTGGTGGCGATGGAAATCTGTCTCGATTGCGGTGTCATTCCGTCATATCACGACATTGCTGGCATCTTCGATACCTTGCCGCTCGACCTCAAAGTTCTAACGCGCGACCTGCAGGAAGTCTATGCCACACCGGTGTCAAAGCCAATGCCGGCGGGCGTGTGCGAAGAGCTGCGGGCCCAGGAACACGGGCATGCCCATGCCTTTGCCGTGGCGTCCGATCCCGATGTGATGTACCGAGCCTTTCCACTGCTGGGCGGATCGGCCCTGCTTGCCCAAGACGTGTCGGAGCTCAACGAGCTTAACCGTGAACTGGCACATCGTCGCATGGAGCTGCAGCGCCAAAATGAGCTGCTCACGGCCGACTACGATCTTAAGACGCATCTGGCAGATCAAGAGGCCGAGACCTTGCTAGTCCAAGACGTGGACCAGGCGCTTGCCCGCGCATTCGAAGAGATGTACGACCTGCTGAGCTCGCTGCCACCGTTGACCGACGAGGCGTCTTCACACGAGCGTTACCGCATGCTGCAGCGCGCCAAGATGCTCGTCGCCTATTGCAAGCGCAAAGGGTCGCTCACGTTGGCGCAGCACGGAGAGAGCGGTTTTGATCGCGACCGCATTCAACTCATTGCCAATGAGCTCGCAAGCGACCTGCGCACCATCGATGTCGATTGCGCTTCGATTATCGCCATACGGCGCCCGATGCACGCCAGTACGGTAAGCGCCCTGTACGACTGCGTGTATGACTTTGCGTTTTTTGCCTACACCACCGACCATCCGGCGCTTATGTATCACTTGGGCGACCATGACCGGTGCAGTGTCGAGCTGCGCGCCACGCTTTTTTCCAACGATGATGAAGATCTTTCGCAGACGCCCGCTGCGCAAGAGCTCGAAAGCGCTCTGCAAGGGCGCAACGTGGCATACCGCCTTGAGGGCGAGCCCGGCCAGCTGCGCATGATCGTCTTGATGCCGAGGGCGGGTGAGTGACGATGCAGATTTCGTTCATCCTTCCCCAAATCGTTGCGCTCGATGTTGTCTTTGCCCTGGCTGCGTGTCTGCAGATGATCCACGTCCCGCTCATCGCATCGCGCCGCTCGTCCTATGACCGTAAGGTGATTTGCGCCTACGAGACGAGCCTTGTGCTTCACCTGATGATTTCGGCGCTCATCTTATTCGCGTCGTCTGGCTCGTATCTGGTGGCGCCGCTTGACGTTTGCGCCAGGGCAATGGGCGGAGTGCTGTGGCTCAATGCCGCGATCTTTGCCTATGGCGTGGTCCTCATGGTGCACTATCGTCGCCCTGTCATGCTGGCCGAGCTGCTGCTTGTTGGCGCCGTGACACCGCCGGTGGTTTTTGCCATGGGCTCGGTGTGGGCCGTTGTCCTTATCGCAGAGGGAGCGTTCTTCCTGTTCCGTTCCGTCGCGGCGCTCTTGATGGACGTCCGTAACCGCCAGGAGGATATCACCGCGTTCTCGACGATCGAAACCATCAACGTGATTCCCGTGGGCATTCTGTATCTGGATCCCAAGGGCCGCCCGTTGCTCATGAACCGCTGCATGCGCAAGAACCTCGTGGAGCTTCACATGCCCACCGACCTGGGCGATATGAGTGGTACGTGGAATGGCCTTCGCAAACTCAGCATGCAAATGCCCGAAAGCAGCAGGAATCGCGTGCGGATCAACTTGGACCGCTTTGGTGAGGCGCGTGCGGTGATCGAGATTTCTTCCGCCGAGATTCGCCTATTTGTGCGCGACGATGTTATGGTTTCGGGTCGTTCGTTCGAACGTATTATTGGCTTGGACGTGACGGAGTACGCGCATGCCCACGACCATCTGGCGCAGGCCAATCACCTCCTTGAGCTTGCGGGTCAAGAACTTCAGGCTCAGATCGAAGAGGTTAAGAAGGTTGCCGACAATGCGGCCTACCTGCGCATGCGTGCCCGCGTGCACGACGTGATCGGCCAGCGCCTGTCCATCCTCCATCGATATCTGGAAGAGGGGCGCCTGGACGACGAGTCGCTCGAGCAGATTGACCCGCTGCTGCGCTCGATTGCTGCCGACCTGCGCAACGGTGGCGCTAGCGAGCCTGCGGAGCAACTCGGCGATATCGTTCACGCCTTTGGCCTGGTGAGCGTGCAGATCGATGTAGATGGATCGCTTCCGGACGATGCGCACGTCGCTGCCGCCTTTTTGCAGATTATCCGCGAGGCATCGACCAATGCCACCAAGCATGCGCAAGCCCACCAGGTCCAGGTGCGCCTGTGGCAGGAGGTATCGGATGGTGGCGCCATTGCACACATGACGGTATCAAACGACGGTGCGCCCGCTCCCGTATCGTATCGCGAGGGAACGGGTATCCCTGGTATGAGGCATGTCGCGCAAAATCTGGGCGGCACCCTGGAGGTCCATGCCGCCCCGCCCTTTACGCTTGCGGTGTCCATTCCGCTGAACTCCAACGCAACGGTCCAAAGGAGAAGCTCATGATTCGTATCCTTATCGTCGAAGACCAGGCCATTCTGCGCGAGAGCCTCGCACGCTCCGTTGGTGACCAGCCCGACATGACCGTTGTTGCCGCCATCGCCGATGCCTCAGATGCCTTGGACGTCGCGCTCAAGGAGCATCCGGACATGATTTTGATGGACGTGTGCACCGAGCACGATTCCAACGGCATCGTGGCGGCGGCGCGCATCAAAGAGCAGCTGCCCGAGTGCCGCATCGTTATCATGACGGGTATGCCCGAGATCACCTTTGTGGATCAGGCGCGCGAGGCGGGCGTCGACAGCTTTGTGTACAAGAACGTCGGCATCGATGAGCTCTTTGCCGTGATGCGCTCCACGTTGGCGGGCTACTGCACGTTTCCCAAGCCGCCCGAAAGCATCTTTTCGGGCACGGCGGCGCTCGACGACGTTGAGCTGTCGATTTTGCGCCTTGCCTGCGAAGGCAAGAGCCGTCGCGAGATTGCGGCCGAGTTGTTTATGAGCGAGGGCACGATCAAGCGCCGTATCTCGGAGATTCTCAACAAGACCGGCTACGACAACATCATGCGCCTGGCCGTGCACGCGGTGACCGAAGGCAGCATCGTCCCCAATATGGAGCGCTAACGCTCGTTACCTATCGGCGTAAAGCGACGGGGCCGCAGGATCAACTCCTGCGGCCCCGTCTGGCATGTGCGCGGATGTGTCCGCCAATCCGCGGCTGTCGTGGTCTGCCGTTACGCGATGGTTGCGCTGTAGGAGGCGACGTCCTCGTAGGAATCGGTCAGGTAGGCGTCGATGCCGATGGTCGTGTTGACCAGGTCGTCGAGGCTATCGAGCGCGCCGTTCGAGAACGTGAATTCCTCGGTGGCGTTGGTGCCGGGCATCAGGTGAGCCGAGAACCAGGGTTCCTTCATGGTGCCGTTGACGTTGGTCTTACCGCTGGGAGCGTAGAAGGTCAGATCCTTGTCGCTCTTGTTGGTGATGTTGACGACAAAGCCGATGTCGCCCCAGTCGTCCTTGAACTTCTCGGTGATGGTGATGGTGCACAGATCGTCATCGGCGACGGTGACGGCGGGGGAGATTTCGACACTCTGGACGTCGTCGTCTTCGACGGCCTCATCGATCTCCTCTTCCTTTTCGGCAGCCTCGCGATCCTTCTTCACCGTGCCGGACAGATCCTTGTCGGACTTGGTGAAGACAAGATTGCCGTCATCCTCTTCGAGGATGAGTTTGCCGTCCTTGAGCTTCATGTCGTGCGACTCGTCTTCGGCGGTGATCGTTACGGTGGTGGCGTCCTTGGCCTCCCATTTAAGGTCGACAACCTCAAGGAACAGGTCGAGGGCGCCCGTGCCGTCCTCATCGAGAATCAGGACGCAGTGGACACCCCAATCCTCGAGCATCTTCATGTACTCATCGGTCAGCTCTTCGCCCTCCACGGTTCCACCCGAGAGTTCCCAGCTGCCAACGAAGTTGGCCTTGGGATCCTTGCCACCGCCGCCGCTGCAGCCCGTCAGGGCAAAGGCGAGCGCCAAGACGCATGTCAGGAATGCGAGTACGGACTTTTTGAACGTTGTCTTCATGGTGTCCTCCTTAATCGAACGAAACCCATAGAAGCAGGAGCGGGGGTGGCGGATCCCCCGCTAATTACCAGATAGAGGGGCTAGGGCCTGGGTGTTCCGCAGTTGCTGCAGAACTTGCCGCCGTTTTCGCTGCCGCAGTTGGGGCAGAACCACTTGGCCGGTGCCGGGGCGGGTGCGGGGCTGCCGCACTCGGGGCAGAACTTGCCGGTGTTGGTGGCGCCGCAGCTGCAGGTCCACGTGCCGGCCGCAGGCGCGGCGGCGGGAGCCGGTGCGGGGGCGGGGGCAGGTGCCGGCTGCGGGGCGGCCTGCTGCTGCGCCTGGCCGGCGGCAAACAGCTGACTGGCGTTCATGCCACCCATGCCGCCTGCCATGCCCATGCCCATAAAGCCGGCCATCGCGCCGTTGGGGTTGGCCGCTGCCGCGCGCATCGCGTCGCTCTGGGCGCTGGCGATATTGGCGGCCGCCATGGTGGGGTCGCGCATGACCGCGGCCTTCTGCAGGTCCTTGATCATCTGCTCGTCTTCTTGCGAGGCGGCGATGGAGTTAACGCCAAAGCTCACGATCTCGACGCCGCGCAGGTCGCGCCAGTCGGCGGAGAGGACTTCGTTGAGCGCGCGGGCGAGCTCGGTGGTGTGGCCGGGGATGGCGCTGTAGCGGATGCCCATCTCCGAGATTTTGGCAAAGGCGGGCTGCAGGGCGGTGAGCAGCTCGGACTTAAGCTGGCTGTCGATCTTGTCGCGCGTGTAGCTATCGGTTACGTTGCCGCACACATTGGTGTAGAACAGCAGCGGGTTGGTGATGCGGTACGAATACTCGCCGTTGCAGCGCACGGAGATGTCGACGTCCAGGCCAATATTGTTGTCGACCACGCGGAAGGGCACGGGCGAGGCGGTGCCGTACTTGTTGCCGATGATCTCCTTGGTGTTGATGAAGTAGACGCGCTGGTCCTTGCCCGCGTCGCCGCCAAAGGTAAAGCGGCTGCCGATATTGGCGAAGGTCTCCTTGATGGAGTCGCCCAGGTTGCCGCTAAAGACGCTCGGCTCGCTGCCGGTATCGAAGACGAACTCGCCGGGCTCAAGCGCGACTTCGATGATCTTGCCGTTTTGCACCACGAGCATGCCCTGGCCGTCGTTGACGGCGATGACGGAGCCGTTGGAGATGACGTTGTCCTCGCCGCGCGTGTTGGAGCTGCGGCCACCGGTGCGTTTGCTGCCCTTGCAGGCCAAGACGTCAGCAGGCATCGATTCGCAGTAGATAAATTCCTTCCACTGGTCGGCCATGACGCCGCCGGCAGCTCCCAATCCAGCTTTCAAGAGTCCCATGGTGATCTTCCTTTCTCGTCAAAGGCCGGGTGGTATTGGTTGGATTGCTTAGTCGTCCTTGTTGTCCTTCATGACAACGGTGGTCTCGGTGTGGCTGAAGGTGTCGTGCTTCTCGACCAGGTCGAGCTCGCCGCAGTACTCGTCGGCGTGGGTTGCCTCGTTGGCCGTCTTGAGCTGGCTTACCAGTAGCACGTCTCCGATAATCACGATGATCAGCGGCGCGATGATGTTGATGAGGATGCCCTCGATATCAAAGGCGAGGTAATCCGGATCGAAGGCGTTCTCGCCCATAAAGAGAATCTGGGAGAGGACAAATCCGATCACGAAGAACAGCACCGAGGC
This sequence comes from Collinsella sp., assembly GCA_048205975.1. Lineage (GTDB taxonomy): Bacteria > Actinomycetota > Coriobacteriia > Coriobacteriales > Coriobacteriaceae > Collinsella. The sequence goes on along the minus strand of DBEWTI010000070.1, from coordinate 11,412 downwards.
GATGGCGAGCTTGGACTTGGAGCAGGGGAGCTCGCCGACCAAGCGGCCGGTCTGGCCGTTCATGGCAAACAGGTAGCTCTTGCCGTTCCACGAGGTGGAGAGCATCCAGACGGGGAACAGGGCGTAGTCGCTGTCTTCCCAGGTGTAGTCGAGCTGCTTGCTTTCGACCGTGGCATCGTCGTATTCGTCGACGACAGTCTCGCGCAGGGCCGAGATCGTGCTTTCTTCCATACGGCGCTCGGCACGCGCCTTGCAGGTCTCGCAGTCCTCGTCGTAACGGTTGGCGATGTAGCCGGGCATATATGCGACCGAGAACGGACGCAGCGCGTCGTAGTCAAACGGCTCGATGGCGTCCATGTGGCCGTCGGGCATCTTGGACGATCCGTCGACGGGCACGCGCTTAAACGAGATATTGCCCTTGCGATAGGCATCGTAGTGGTCGGTGGTCGTGACGGTGCGGTCGGATTCCTCGGTCACGGTCTCGTTGGTCGCGTCAAAGTACACTTCGCCGTCAACGCGGGCACCGTAGAGCCAAAACGGCACGTAGACACCTTGGACCTCGTCGATGTGGTTGCCGGTGACAAAGCTCTTGGGCAGCAAGATCTTGCCCTTATAGTGTTCCTTGAGTGCGGCCGTGACATCGTCGCGCCCGAGCTTAAACGGAATCACCAGGTCGGGCGAGAAGTCGCCCGAGAGCTGGCCGGGCGCCACGGCGGAGTTGCCGCAGTACGGGCAGGTGGTGACGGCGACGGTGCCGTCGGACACGAGCTCGGCGCCGCACGACGAGCAGATGTAGCCGGCGTTTTGGGCGAGCTCCTGCACCGCGTCGTCGGCAGCAGGTTTGGGAGCTGCGGCTGCGGCATCGGCTTTGGCGTCGGCCTTGTCCTGGCGCTCGCGATAGAGGGCCTCGACTTCTTCGACTTCAAAGCGTGAATCGCAGTAGTCGCAGACGAGCTTTTGCTCGGCGCTGGCAAAATGCAGCGGGCCGCCGCAGGCAGGGCACTGATAGTTAACGCTTTCGAAGGCCATAATCGGTCCTTTCCGTGCCGGGGGCTATGCGCCGATGGCGCCGCCGCAGTATTCGCAGCGCCCGCTGGCATCGGGAATGGTGGTCGCGCCGCAGAAGGGGCAGGTGACCGCGGTCTTGGGGGCCTTGGCGGCCACGACGCTGTCGCGCGTCTCCTGACGCAGCTGTACCAGCGCGTCGCGGACTTCGGTTGCCTGACGTTTGGCCTCGCGGTACTCGATGGACCCGCGCTGCTCGATGGTGGAGTCGTTCACGCGCAGGTCGATCTCGGTAAAGTACGGCGTGTTGACGTAGATGGTCAGATTGAAGTCGTAATCCAGGTCGTAGCGCGGCGGGTCATAACTCTCGCGCTCGCCGTCCTTGGTCTCGCGATAGATCTCGGTGCGGTGCTCATCGATATCCATATCGCAGCCGAGCACCTGCGAAAACTCGATGATGTCGGGGTTGGCGTCGCGCCAGCGCGTCTGCGAGGTAATGATCAGCAGGCCCGCGTCCTCATCGAGCATAATATTGGTGCGTCCGGCCGAGAGCGTGCGCGTGGGATTGAACGATGCCAGGCGCTCGGCATTGGCCTCGCGATAGGCGAGCTGCTCGCGAATGTCGTCCGCGGTGCTAGAGCGATAACCGCCAAAGAAGGGGGAGAGCTTGCCGACGCATTCTTTGCACAGGTAGCCTTCGCTGATTTTGGTCTTACCTAGAAGCCCCAGCTCAGTACCGCAAATCGCGCACTCTTTCTTCTCGAACATCTTGTCAAAGAAGCCCATGGTTGCCTCCCATCAACAGGTAGCGTGTGTCACTTTTGATGATGGGGGAGCGCGCGATCTTTCACGATACCCAGACGGCTCAAGAGGTCTCCACAACTGGGACACATGGCCCATTTTTCACCCGGCACTTAGGGACGTTCCTTTCCTGCCGGCACTTGGGGACACTCCTCGCCGCGAGCCAGTCATTGGGGACGTTCTTAAATGACTAGTCGTTGGGGACAGTCTTTGTTGAATGTGGGTGCTGCCGCTTGCTACGCGACGGTGATGGCGACCTGGGCGTAGCGGGTTGTCGGGCGCTCGGCACGGGTTTTAACGCTGATGGTGAGGACGAAGCGGTCACCGGGCTGTGCATCGGCGGGTGCGGTAAAGGTGGTGTCCACAGCGCACTCCTGCCAAAGCGACAGATCCTGAGCGCCTGCATAGCTCGTCGGGCCCATCGCGACATCCCAGTGTGCGTCGAAGCCCCTGCCATCGGGGTCGACGATGGACGCTGCAAGAGCAACCCGCTCGCCGGCTGTGGCGCTGCGGTCGTCCATGATCTCGGCAACATACGCCGGATGCGAGCAGGCCGCGGGCTCGCGGGCACACCACTGCGCACGGGCGGCGAAGTCCTCTTGATAGCTCCGCAGGTAGGGATTGGGGTTGCCGTCCACCGGTGTGCCCATGGCGGCAAAACCGGCGGGCGCATCCGAGTCGGGATGCCCGTCAAGGAACATGCGGCCGAGCAACGTGTCAAAGTCGCGGTTATCGATGCCGCGCAGGCCAAACGGCAGTAGCGGAATATAGGTCATCGAGTCGCCCTCGGCCATAAAATCGCCGCGCTCAAACTGCATTGCGGGCATGCCTTCCAAGCCCCAATCCAAGCGGGCATGCTTGCCAAACTGGAATCGCTCGGGCTCGTTTTCGTACACCTTGCCATCGCCGTAGAGCATATAGCGCGCCATAAGGGGGCCGTTGCCTTGGGTGAGGTTCTGTGCAGGCCAGGGCGCCTGGAACAACGGCAGCGTATCGGGCTGAGCCATCTTGGCATCAACGTAGCCGCCGTACATATAGGGCACGCACCAAAAGATGAGCTCGGGAAAAAGCTCGCGTCCATGGTCGAGCCAAGAATTGTCCTGCCCCACGCCATCGGCAACGCCCATCACACGCACCTTCTGATAGACACGCTGCTGCACAGAAGGCCACTCAGGCGTATCGCGATATCGCTCAGCAATGCTCATGAAAGAACGGACGATGGTGTTCATGCCGCCCCAACTGAGCAGCCAAAGCGTACGCGGATCATCATCAAAAATCGCCTGCGCAATCACGCGCGACCCCTCAGTCTCCTCGCGCACATCGCCCTCAAAGGCAACATTCCCAACAAAGGTACGCTCAATCATCTGAGCCGGCGAGGGAAACGGCGGCTCGCCGGCCGCAGTCGCATTAGCCTGCAACTGCGGCCAAGCCTGGGCATATTCATTACTCCAGAGACTCTCAATCCAATGCTCAGGAAACGGCCGATACTCAAGAAGCTCCCCGGCCGTGGGATCGGGCTCATGAGGCACAACCTCCCACTCATAAGAGCGACGCCCTTTGGTCCGCCAATGCGGATTCACCTCGCCGAGCGTATGAACCCCATCCCCAAGAAAGTGATACTGCGAAGCCGTATACACCACAGCCTGCACGTCAAGCAAGTTAAGATACAGAGCCAAATGAACGAGCGAGTTCATATCATCGACTTCCATATCAGTAGTAACAATCACCCGAGTCAACTCTTGGGACATAAGAAAGCTCCAACCAAATAAATCTCAGCCAGTTACGCGCAAGGCAAGACGGGACCCCCCGCCCTCATCGCCGTCAACCCGGCGGCCCGCTAGAAGCGCTCGTCCAGCGTTTCGAACAACGTTAACTTAGGGGCCCTGACCTTTAGTTTTGTAAACATTCCGCAGCGCGGGTCCCGCTTATCCGTTGCTCCGAAGGAGCAGGATAAGCGGGACTCATGCGCGAGGACGTTTACAAAACTAAAGGTCAGGGCCCCGATGGGATGGTTACCTCGAAACGCTGGCCGACCACTCCCAGCAGCCCACCGGCTCGCCGTCGATGAGTACGTTGCCCCCGTCGAAGTCTTGATAACACAGGTCGTTGAATTGGTGGATCCACACGCCATGGTTGAACGTCTTCTTGGGCGAGCCGTCGGCCTCGCGGTAGCGCCCGGTCAGGTCCTCGACATGGCTAAAGTACGTGAGGTGCACGTTGGCGCCGGCAGCGCGCAGACGAGCCGTGAGCGGCAGCACGGTCTCCTGCGGAGACACGAGCTCATCGCCCTTGGAGTGCGTAAACCACAGCGGCGTCTTGGCCAGGGCGGCGACGTCCTCGTCCGTGGCGTTGTACCACGGCGCGCAGCAGGGAAGGCCCGCGGCGAAGAAATCGGGGTAGTCGGCGCACAGGCGCAGCGTCATAAAGCCGCCGTTGGAAAGGCCGGCGACCACGATGCGGTCGGTGTCGATGCGATCGGCATGCTCGGCAACGAACTCGTCGATGAGCGCCTTGAGCACGGGGGAGTAGATGCTCTGGTTGGAGCGGCCGAGCTGCTCGACGCCGTTGTCCATCCAAAACGTGGGCGACTGCGGCACGAGCACCCAGGCAAAGCCGCCAAAATAGCGCTGAATCTGCGCCTGGCTGATGGCCGTCACGCGGTTGCCGATATAGGCGCGCGTGGCACCCTCGCCCTGCGTGGTGCCCTTGCCCTCGCCGGCGCCGTGCAGGTACACCACGAGCGGAGCCTTTTGGGGCACGACTGTGGCCTCGGGCGCGAAGGGATTGAAGCATGCCGAGTCCTCGGCCTTAAAGCTCGGCTCAAAGAAGCCGTACTCGAGTGCGATGCCGTTGACAGCGGTCTTTTGCGTGGCGTTGCTCCAGCCTTTGAGCGCAGGGCAGATGTCGCCGCGGCAGGCGTCGAAGATCAGGCCGCAGGTGGGGTCGTCGCCGTCGTTGCCGGGAAGGGCTGCGAGCTGCGTGATGCGCAGCTGGTCATCGAGCATTCGCGAGCCCATCACGCCGCCCTCGATGGTTTTGGTCAGGCGCTGCTCGGCGACCTCGAGTGCCACGTGGGTGCCAAAGGCGAGCTTACGGCCACACTCATCGCACGGATAGGCGGCGAGCACGTCGACGTAGCCCACAGAAGGCGCGGCGTGGTCGGCGCCGCGCTCCTTGCGCATCAGGACCTCGCCCGAGCGCTCGTGGCGCTCTACATATATATGGAAGGAGTTCGCGTCGACGTCATTGGTGCGCACGGTGCACGGCAAATCGAGCACGACCTTGCTGATCCAGGGTCCAAAGTCGCCCAAGGTGGTGACGGTTGCGTAAGTGCACGATTTGAGTTCCATAAGCTGCCTCCCTTGCGCCGCGTGCAGCAGACACTTGCGGCAATACAATCTAAACATGTTTAGTGTAATGCAGAATTACAGAATGTGCAGATGAACTCGGTAAACGGTCTAAATGAACACTCAACAAACTACTAAACAGTCGTTTATTACTATCTAGCAGGGCTTTTGTTGACGAGTAAACAAAATGCGGAGGCCTCAATCAAAGTAAAAGACCACGTAAATAGGCATATAGCGATAATGCAGCAAATAGGCAATCCCCTGCCATTCAAATACGTTCACCCCCGATTTCCTACCGTTCACCGGACGGCATACGGCAAAATTGCCACAAATTAGGCATTCCGTGTAAACTAAAGCTCGTAAACGTTCAGTAAACACCTTGTTTACAAAAGCGTATCCAAGGGTCCGGCAACCGTAAGGGGTTATAGTCGCCGGGCCAAAGGCGTGCCTAAGCCCAAGGGGGCTGGCACACGAAGATATGGGGAGGGGCCCCATGGCAGTAGATAACAAGCAGATTGCCACCGATGTCCTCGAGCTCGTGGGCGGTGCGGAGAATGTTTCCGTCGCCACCAACTGCATGACGCGCCTGCGTCTGACGCTCAAGGATAACAGCAAGGCCGACGTGGAGAAGATCAAGAAGGTCAAGGGCGTTCTGGGTTGCCAGTTCGCCGGCAGCCAGCTCCAGGTCATCATCGGCCAGAACGTGCCCAAGGTGCTCGCCGAGTTCGTCGCCATCTCCGGCGTCAAGCAGGGTGAGGCCGTCAACGAGAACCTCGATGCTCCCAAGGAGAAGTTCGAGCTCAAGAACCTGCCCAATATCATCCTCGACTATCTGTCGGGCTCCATGACCCAGCTCATCCCGCTGCTCATGGCCGGCGGTCTGTTCCGCACCATCGCGGCCGTCCTCGGCCCCACCATGCTGGGCGTTATCTCGGCCGACGACCCGACCTACACGTTCCTCTACACCACCCTGTACGAGGCAACGTTCACCTTTATCCCCATCTACCTGGGTTATGCCGCGGCTAAGAAGCTCGGCGCCAGCCCCGTGCTCGGCATGCTGCTCGGTGGCGCCCTCATGGCTCCTTCCGTGGTGAGCGTCGCCACCCAGGAGGGCGGCGGAATCATCTCCGTCTATGGCATCCAGATCGCCGCTGCCAACTACCAGCAGTCCGTCCTGCCGATCATCCTCTCGGTGCCCGTCCTGTACTTTGTTGAGAAGTTCTTTAAGAAGGTCATGCCCGACGTGCTGTCCACGGTCTTCACGCCGTTCTGCACCATGATCGTCACCATTCCCATCGCCTTCATCGTCCTTGCACCGATCGGCAACGAGATCGGTACGCTGATCGCCAACGCCCTCTTCGGCCTTGCTGACCTTGGTGGCATTGGCATCCTGATCGTCATGGCCATCCTCGGTGCCTTCTGGCAGCTCTTCGTGGTCTGCGGCATGCACATGTCCGTCATCCTGCTCGCTCAGGTTCAGATCATCGCTGCCGGCTACGATCCCTTCGTCTTCGTTTCCACCAACTGCGCTATGGCCGCTGTCTGGGGCTGCGCCTTCGGTGCCTTCCTCAAGATGAAGAACCCCGACGAGAAGTCCCTTGCCATCGGTTACGTCATCTCCGCCATCGCCGGCGGCGTTACCGAGCCTGCGCTCTTCGGTATCCTCATGCGCTTCCGTCGCACCATGTTCGGAATGTTCATCGGTGGTGCTATTGGCGCTGTGTTCTCCGGCCTCATGGGTGTTACCTACTACCTCGCCGGCGGTGCCTCCAACTTCCTGGTCTTCACCAACTACCTGCAGGGTGGCCAGATGAACACCGTCTGGGCTATCGTCGGTATGGCAATCTCCTTTGTCATCGCCGCTGCCGTCGTCTTCGTCGCCGGCTTCTCCAAGGAGGAGCTCGCCGAGATGGAGGCCTAAGGCCAAGCCATTCGGTCGACTACGACCTTACCTACACGACAGGGCCCCGTCAGGCGCAAGTCCGGCGGGGCCCTTTTGCAAGGTAGACTGATTGGGACGGGAGATGCCCGCCCACAAGGGCTTGCTAAACGACGGAGGCTTTTGCACCAGGGGTTTCCGCGAAAGCTTCTGCCGGTTCGCAATTCCTTTATCGAGCGAAAGGACATGCAGATGAGTTTGGGAAAGCTGACCGTCAACGGTCGTCAGGATGGTTTTTTGTGCGAGGGCAAGCCGTTCTTTTGGTTTGCCGATACGTGCTGGAGCGCATTTACGAGCATTGCCGAGGATGACTGGGACTACTACCTGACCCGCCGTGCCGAGCAGGGCATGAATGTGCTGCAGATCAACACGCTGCCGCAGTGGGATCGCTGCTGCCCCGACCTGGGCATTTGGCCCTATGCCAGCGAGGACGGCGTGCACTTTGATTGGTCCCGTCCCAACCAGGCATATTGGGACCGCGCCGCCGCCATGTGCCGTGCTGCCGTCGAGCACGGCATCCGTCCGGCGCTCGTGCTTATGTGGTGCAACTACGTGCCCGGTACCTGGGGTGCCAAGATCGCCGAGCGTTGCGGCGCCGAGGTTATGCCGCGTGAGGAGGTCCGTGCCCACGTTGCCCGCGTCGTCGAGAACCTGGGCGAGTTCAACCCCGTCTACGTGGTGACGGGCGATACCGACTTTGCCGGCGACGAGGCGATCGCCTATTACGAGGACGCGCTCGACGAGGTCGTCAAGCGCGCGCCCGAGGCGCTGCGCACCATGCATATCAACCGCGCCAATCGCACCATTCCGGCGCAGTATCTGGACCGTCTGGACTTTTATATGTTCCAGCCCGGCCACAACTACGAGGGCCAGCCCGAGGCATGGCGTCTGCCGCAGGACTTTATCGCCAACTACCCTAAAAAGCCGATGGTCAACTCTGAGCCTTGTTACGAGCAGATGGGTGCGTCGCGTAATGTGTACTGGCGCTTCACCGCGCAGGATTGCCGCGCGAGCGTATGGTCGTCGATTCTTGCCGGCGCCAGTGCCGGCGTAACTTACGGCGCACACGGCGTTTGGAACTGGCAGACATCGCGCAGCCAGGGCTCGGTCCTGGGCGAGGGCTTCGACATGCCGTTCCGCTGGCAAGAGTGCCTGCAGTTTGCGGGCGTGTGGGACTTTGGCGCGATTGAGCATGTGCTTGCCGGCCTGGGTGCCACGGCTGCCGACGACGCGCTTGCCGTGGTTCCGGCGCAGGAGCTCCTCGATGACGCGCGCGAGGCCATTCGTGTGGCGCGCGTTGGCGATCGCGTCGTCACGTACCTGCCGCGCACCACGGCGCTCAAGTTTAAGCTCGACGGCGCGCGCGGCTGGACGGCGACGGTCCTCGACATGGAGGACAAGCGCATCGCCAAGCTGCCCGTCCGCGATAACGGTGACGGCACCGTGCGCGTGGCTCAGCATCCCTTTGAGCACGACGCGCTGGTGATCCTGACCCCCGGGCGCTAACGGCTCTTCTCCAACATTTACAGCCCAGTCCCTTTCATTAGGCTGCGACGGAATGGTTCCTGCATGACGGCTTTAAGCTGCCAAGGGGAGCCATTCCGCCACGCTCATTGGGGACGTACTTAAATGAGTGGTCTCGTGAGTTTGAGGGCGAGTCGGGCGCTCGATACGAGGTGAGTGTCGTGGACACATGGAGCATGACGGAGGAGGAGCTTCCCGGAACCTTTGAGGGCAAGTTCCGCATCGATCTCCCAAGTAAGCAGTATATGATGCTTCGCCTGACCAAATTAGAGGTGTAAAACAGAGATAATCGGCTCCGGGCGTGACTTGCTGCACGACCATCGCAGGGGGGTAGCCCCTGTGATGGTCGCGGCGATGCGCGTCCGGGGCTACGCTTGTAAGGAGTGAACATGCAGGAGTTTTTTGGAATCGATGTGGGCGGTACGGCCGTTAAATGGGCTGTGCTGGGCGAGGATTTTTCCATCCGCGAGCGCGGAAGCCTGCCGACGGGCTTTACCACGGCTGAGGAGACGGTCGCGGCGCTGATCTCGCTCGTCGAGCCGTATCGCGAGCGCGTGAGCGCCGTGGGCGTGAGTGCGCCCGGCGGCATCTACGAGGGAGATGTCACAGGAACGATCCATCGCGGTGGTGCGCTCACGTTTATGGATGGCTGTCCGCTCGGAAAGCTCATGCGCGAGGCACTGGGGGTGCCGATTGCCGTCAATAACGACGGTAAGTGCTGTGCACTCGGTGAGTATGCGGCTGGCGCTCTGCGCGGGACGCGTTTTGGCGTGGTGCTCGCTATCGGCACGGGCATCGGCGGCGGTATCGTCATCGACGGCAAGGTCCTGCGCGGCGCGCACTGCTTTGCAGGCGAGTTCAGCTTCTTGCGCAACGATGTCACGACTGCGGCGAACATGGGAAACTCCTTTGCCGATTCGGGCGGTTGGCGTGCGCTCCGCGATGCTGCCGTTGCCGAGAAGGGCCTGCCTGCGGGTTCTCCGGTGGACGGCCGCCGCGTCTTTGAGTGGATCGCGAGTGGTGACATGGCGGCGCAGCGCGCACTCGACCGCTACGCTCGCGCCTTTGACGGACAGCTCATCAACCTGCAGGCCGTGCTCGACCCCGAGGTCTTTGTGATCGCAGGCGGCATCTCGTGCCATCCCGAGCTCGTTGATGCCCTGCGTGCGCAGATGCCGCTGGCCCTCGCGAGTTATGAAGGGACCCTTGCCGGCATTCCTGTGCCGCAGATAAAGGCGGCCGAGCTTGGCAACGACGCCAACCTTTACGGTGCCGTCCAGGAGGCCATACGCCTGGTGTAGCGCATTGGACATAATCATTGGGGACGTTCTTGTTTGACTAGTCGTTTAAGAACGTCCCCAATGACTACCCACAGAATGAGAGCGGATAATCTCCCGTTTTTGGCCTGCATACAGGCTCAAAGTGGGAGATTATCCACTCTCGTCATTTGATTGGCACTTGCGGCACTTGCACTCATTGGGGACGCACTCATTGGGGACGTACTTAAATGAGTGGCAGTTGGGGACACTCTTTGTCGAGCTAGAGACCGCGCGTGCCCCTTCTGGGTCATGCGGCTCAAAATCGCGGCGTCATGCGGACGGCTGGGGTCGAATTTACAGTATTTCGAGCTCGGCTTGATATTGAGATTGATTCTTTATTAAAATGGTGTTCCGGACAACAAAGCGGGTGGGGGTTACCATGAGGGACCTGGGAGACACAACCGCATATTTGCGCCGGGGCATGCGGGAGATTCTGTGCCTAGCGCTGTTCTTCTTCACGTTTTTGGCGTGCGAGTATCTCTTTGATGCGCGCATGGTCGAGTTCGTGCCATCGAGTGAGGTCGTCATCTACGAGAGCATCGTTGTCGGCGCGAGCGTGATTGGCTTTTTCGTGCGCCCATTTCTGTACTATCGCTGTCCCCAGACGATCGATGCGACGAGCGATATTACGGGCGTGCTGTTGGTATCGGCGTTGCTGCTGATGATTATGGCAGTGCGGTTTGAGGTAGTAATTGCCGGCGGCCTGGTGGCGTGCTGCGCCCTGGGCTATTGCGGATCGACCGCCCATGCCAATCTTGCGCGGCGTTTTGCGCAGACGCCCTGCCTGGCGCGCGCCGTGGCGGTTTCCTATGCTGTGGGCATTTTGGTGCAGGTGCTCAACCATATGGTGATGCCTGCGGGCATTCCCCAGCAGTCTGTTCTCATTGCCTGTGCGATTGCGCTGGTGGGGCTGCTTCACGGTGCCCGCCGCGCTAAATTGCGTGATGAGCCTGCGCCCGAGTTCGAGGTCGAGATTGCCGAGCTATCGGTCGATGCGTCGGAGCGTGGCGCCAGGTGGCACGATGACCCCGAGGCAAAGGCGGCCTTTCAGGGTGCCGTGGTGCGTCTGACGGTGGCGACCGCTTGCCTCACCGGCGTGTTCGCGGCCCTCAATGCCGGCCTTACGACCTCGCATGCCGCTGGCGCTATCGACCTGGGCGACTGGCCGCGCTTGCTGCTGGTTGTGAGCGCCCTTGCCGCCGGCGTCCTGTATGACCTGCGTGGGCGTTCGTATATGAATATCATCATGACGTGCGCCGCCATGCTGTCCACGCTCTCATTCTTTGTGCTTATTACCGATGGCAACGGTGGCAACACGCTCGCCGCCACGATTATCTTTGGCTCTGTTAGACCAGGATTGACATGCCGACCTGCCGGCTAACTCGCCGTCTCCCCGTCGGGCGCCGGCGTCTTGACCCTCATCTCGAACGGCATCCCGCCCTCCCGGACGAGCGCCCTGAGGAACGCGTTGACGGCG
>DBEWTI010000049.1:0-27268 GCA_048205975.1 Collinsella sp. | reverse complement strand
TACAAATCTAGACAAAACGTCTTAGTCCCTGATCTTTGTCTCAATCTGTAACAGATAGAGACCTTTTGCCCGTCCAGATGTTACAGATTGAGACAAAACAACGAGACCGGGCGACGTACCAGCCCAAACCACCACAAAGGTGCCTGTCCCTTTTTGGTAGGTACAATAACCCATAAGGTAAGTATGTTTCTGAGTTATTTCATGTTGACCCATTTGAGCGGGATGGGGTATAACTCTACTCAACCGCTAGGGATTTTATTGAGAAAGGTGTTCTACCATGAGCAAGAACCTCTCCCAGCAGGTCGTTCTCGACCGCCGCGGCTTTGTCGCCGCCACCTTCGCAACCGTTGCCGGCCTTGGTCTTGCCGGCTGCTCCGACACCAGCGCCGAGGCCGACAAGGGTTCCGCCGCCGGCTCCTCCAAGAGCTCCGAGGATACCGAGGCTTCCACCACGCTCGACGCCAAGGCATTCGACAAGCTCGTCGACAACGGCCCCAAGGCCGATGACGACGCCATCGCCGCCAGCACCTGGGCCACGGCCGTCAAGGACGCCGGCGTCTTTAAGATCGGTGGCGTTCAGACCTCCACGCTCTTCTCCCTCCTCAACGAGAAAGACGGTCAGACCCGCGGCTTCGACGCCGGTATCGCACAGCTCCTGTCCAACTACATTCTGGGCGAGGACAAGGTCGAGATCACCCAGGTGACCTCGGACACGCGCGAGTCCGTCCTGCAGAACGGCCAGGTCGACGCTGTCTTTGCCACCTACACCATCACTGACGAGCGCAAGAAGCTCGTCTCCTTCGCCGGTCCCTACTACTACACCCAGCAGGCCATCCTGGTGCTCGCCGATAACGACGACATCAAGAGCGTCGACGACCTGGCCGACAAGAACGTCGCCGTCCAGTCCGGCTCCAACGGCCCCGCCATCCTGGAGGAGTTCGCCCCCAAGGCCAGCCAGCAGGAGTTCAAGACCGACGAGGAGGCCCGCCAGGCACTCCAGCAGGGTCGCGTTGACGCCTACGTCATCGACAACAACATGCAGCAGAGCGCCCTGGTCCGCGAGCCCGGTAAGTACAAGATCGCCGGCAAGCCCTTCGGCAGCAAGGAGCCCTATGGCATCGGCCTGCCGCTCGATTCCGACGGCGTTGCCTTTGTCAACGACTTCCTTAAGAAGATCGAGGACGACGGCACCTGGACCGAGCTGTGGCAGATCTGCATTGGTGACCGTACGGGCGACACCAATGTTCCCGAGCTGCCCGAGATCGGCGCCTAGGCAGCGAGCCTAGTAACGGCCGCTACGAAACCATACGGAAACGCACGATGCGCTTTATTGCGCTAAACTGTTTCCTCACTGAGTTGTCGGGGCTTCCGTACACACGGGAGCCCCTTTCCTTACCGGCGGGAGGTCCGCATGAGTCTCTCCGAGCTCTGGTCGCTCTATGGCCAGAACTATATCGACGCGCTGCTAGCAACCTGGGGTATGACGCTTGAGTCGTTTGTCATCGCCATGGTGCTGGCCGTCGCCGTCACTGTGATGCGCGTGTCGCCGCTCAAGCCGCTGCGCGTCTTTGGCGACCTGTATGTCCAGGTCTTCCGTAACATCCCCGGCATCGCGCTGCTCATTATCGTCGTCTACGCGCTGCCGCCGCTCAAGGTCGTCCTGCCCTACCGCACCTGCGTTATCGTCGCCACGGTGTTGCTGGGCTCGGCATTTGGCTCCGAGAACTTTATGAGCGGCATCAACACCGTCGGTGTCGGCCAGGTGGAAGCCGCCCGCTCGCTGGGCATGAGCTTCAGCCGTATCCTCGCCAAGATCGTGATTCCGCAGGCGCTGCGCTCGAGCGTGCTGCCCATGACCAACCTCTTTATCGCCGTCATGCTCACCACCGCGCTCGGCAGTCAGGTACCGCTTAAACCGCAGGAGCTCACCGGCGTGGTGAGCTACATCAACACGCGCTCGCTCGGCGGCGTCGCCGCGTTCTTTATCTCGGCGCTCGGCTACCTGGGCACGGCCTTTGTGGTGAGCCACATTGGCAACTATATCGATAAGAAGGTGAGGATCCTCCGATGAGCAAGCACTCCACCTCCGCGCTCACCATGCGCGATGCGCTCTACGAGGCTCCCGGCCCCAAGATGCGCGCCAAGATTCGCGTCGGCACCGCCATCTCACTTGTTGCCGTGGCCGCGCTCATCGCTCTGGTACTGCAGCGCTTTTATGTGACCGGCCAGCTTTCGGTCCATTACTGGTACTTCTTTACGCACCTCACCACCTGGAAGTTCCTGCTTGCCGGTTTTGAGGGCACCGTTAAAGTCGCGCTCACCGCCGGCGCCATCGCGCTGGTACTGGGCTTAGCCCTCATGCTCGGCCGTACCAGCGACATCAAGCCGTTGCAACTGGTCTGCCGCGTGCTCACCGATTTCTTCCGTGGCGTGCCGAGCCTGTTGTTCATCTACTTCTTCTTTTTGGTGCTGCCCCAGTACAAGATCGCGCTGCCGTCGTTTTGGATGCTCACGCTTCCCGTCGCGCTCGCTGCAGCCGGCGTACTGGCCGAGATCTTCCGCGCCGGCGTCAACGCCGTGCCGCGCGGTCAGGTCGAGGCAGCCCAGGCGCTCGGTCTCTCCAAGGCCAAAATCACCTTTAAAATCGTATTGCCCCAGGCGATTCGGTTTATCATTCCGTCGTTGATTTCGCAGCTTGTGGTCGTAGTCAAGGACACCACCGTCGCCTATGTCGTGAGCTACCCCGACCTCATGCAAAATGCCCGCGTGCTCATTACCAACTACGACGCCCTCGTGTCGGTCTACCTGGTGATCGCGGTCATCTACATCCTCATCAACGTCGCGATCAACAAGGCCGCTGTCTACGTTTCGCACAAGACCGGCGCGACCATCATCCGCTAACGCTTTACCATTTCGAGTCATAAGGAGCCGAGCACCATGGCACAGAGCACCTCTTCCACCGGCAATCAGCCGCTGATCGAGCTCAGGCACGTCGATAAGCACTACGGCGATCTGCACGTCCTCAACGACATCAATCTCTCGGTCGACCGTGGCGAGGTCGTCGTGGTGATCGGCCCCTCGGGCTCGGGCAAGTCGACCATGTGTCGCACCATCAACCGTCTGGAAACCATCGACTCGGGTGAGATCCTCATCGAGGGCGAGCCCCTGCCGCAGGAAGGCAAGGATCTTGCCCGCATGCGTGCCGAGCTGGGCATGGTGTTTCAGCAGTTCAACCTGTTCGCGCATATGACCGTGTTGCAGAACGTTATGCTGGGACCGGTCGATGTGCTGGGCGTCTCCAAGGAGGAGGCTCGTGAGCGCGCCATGGACCTGCTGAGCCGCGTGGGCGTGGCCGAGCAGGCCAACAAGGTACCCGCACAGCTTTCGGGCGGCCAGCAGCAGCGCGTGGCCATCGCCCGTTCACTCGCCATGCAGCCCAAGGCCATGCTCTTTGACGAGCCCACGAGCGCCCTTGACCCCGAGATGATCAACGAGGTGCTCGAAGTCATGGTCCGTCTGGCCCAGCAGGGCATGACGATGATCGTCATCACGCACGAGATGAACTTCGCCCGCCGCGTAGCCGACCGCGTCGTGTTTATGGCCGACGGCCAGATCGTGGAAACCGGCACGCCCGATGAGTTCTTCGACCACCCCCAGACCAAGCGCGCCCAGGACTTCCTCAACTCCATCAAGGGCCACTAACCCAATTGCCATGTTCGCTCGCCAAGACCATCCAAACTCGAAAGTTACACCTATGATCGGAACTCGCACTTCATCGTCCTACACCCCACATGTTGACGTCGCCCCCGCCGACCGTCCACTCATCCTCGTCGCGCCGCGTTGGGAAGAGGCAAAGCCGTTTTTAAGCGAGACACTCTCCCCCAACGAGGAAATCGCAAGTGTCTTTGTCGATGCCATCCTTGCCGCCGGCGGCCTGCCGCTGCAGATGTCTATCACCGAGGCTATCGAGGTCATCCGCCATTACGTCGATATCGCCGACGGTATCGCTATTCCCGGCGGCCCGGATGTCAACCCCAAACGCTGGGGCGATGATCGACCCTACGACCCCACCCTCTGCTGCGAGATCCGCGATAGCTTTGAGTTTAAGCTGGTCGGCGAGGTGCTCCGCGCCAAAAAGCCGCTCTTTACCACCTGCCGTGGCACGCAGTTGCTCAACGTCGCCACTGGCGGCACCCTGTGCATGGACGTGCCGAGCCTGGGCGCTCGCGAGGGCCGCACGCAGTGGCGCCATACCCACGTGCTCAACGACCCCGTGCATCCCGTCGAGGTCGTGCCGGGCTCGCTGCTCGACCGCGCGGTTGGCGGACACAGGCTGATCCAAACCAACTCCGCACATCACTGCTGCGTCGACCGTCTGGGTAAAAGCACGCGCTTGGTCGCCAAGGCAACCGACGGCGTTCCCGAATGCATCGAAGTCGAAGGCCAGCCATTCTGTCTAGGCGTGCAATGGCACCCTGAGTACACGTGGAAGACGCTCGAAACCGACTTTAACCTGTGGAAGTCGTTTGTCGAGGCAGCGGCAAAGGTTAAGCAGACCCGTTAGTTCACGGACAGCACAACACAAAAGGGCGCCCCGCCGGCCACATGGTCCGACGGGGCGCCCTTTTACCTATACATGGCCGGGGCACGTAGCCCTAGGCTCGCAGCCTCTTATTCAGCCGCTTCGCGCAGGGCCGACATCGTGGCCGCATATTGCTGCTGCAGCGCGTGCATTCCCTCGCGAGCGCCGTCAACAGTATCGGCGCCGCGCAGCGCTTCGGTTACCACGACCGCCGGCTCGTACAGATTATCGAATCCCAGGTTCTGGCTCACGCCCTTGAGCGTGTGCGCTGCCATAAACGCACTCTTGGCGTCTCCTGCCGCCATGGCGGCCTCCAGCTTGTCCATGCTCTCGTCATCCAAAAACTTGAGGGCAAAGCGGGCAAGCATTTCCTCGCCCATCAGCCGAGCGCACGCGTCATCATAATTAGCGCCGATCTTCTCATACGCCTCACGCATGGAAATCATGGATTAAAACTCCTTTGGTCAAACTAAATCGTGGGAAACGCGACAACGTCGGCGAGGCGTGCCAACGTCTCGGCAATTTGGTCTTGCACCTCGAGCAGGCAATCGAGCAGCAGCGGGTTAAAGGTGCCGCACTTACCGTCCAGGATCATCTGGATTGCCTCCTTGTGCGGGATAGCGTCCTTGTACACGCGCACGCTCGTCAGCGCATCGTACACGTCAGCCACCGAAACCACCTGCGCGGCGATGGGGATATCGTCGCCCTTAAGGCCATCGGGATAACCCTTGCCGTCCCAGCGCTCGTGGTGCCAACGCGCAATCTGGTACGCATATTCCATAAGCGCATTACCGGCGTGATGGCTACCCAGCTCAAGCAGCATGTCGGCGACGATCGTGGTATGCGTCTTCATAATCTCGAATTCCTCGGGCGTGAGGCGCCCGGGCTTGTTGAGAATCGCATCGTCAATCGACATCTTGCCGATATCGTGCAGCGCCGAAGCCAGGGCGATCGTGGAGCGTTCCTCATTGTCGAGGGAGATCGTGCCGCTACGCTGGACCAGATAGCCAAGCAGCAGCTCGGTCAGCTTCTCGATGTTCGTAACGTGCCTACCGCTCTCGCCGTTGCGAAGCTCCATGACGCCGGCCATGATGTCGATGAGCATGCGACTGTTCTTGACGCGCTCGTTGTACTGTTGGGACAGCAGGTTCGTCAGGCGGCGCTGTTTGGCGTACAGGCGGATGGTGTTGCTTACGCGGCGGCGCACGACACGGGAGTCAAACGGGCGGTTGATATAGTCCGAGGCGCCCAGCTCGTACGCGCGCAGAGCCGCATCATCGGAATCTTCGCTCGAAATCATGATGACAGGCAGATTATCGATACCCGATCGGCGCGACAGATCGGCCAGCACCTCAAAGCCGCTTATGCCCGGCATCACAATGTCCAGCAGCACGAGCGACAACTCATCGCCATAGTGGTCGACCATGTCGAGCGCCGCACGACCGTTATCGGCCTCGAGGATGCAATGCTCGTCCTTGAGCATCTCGCTGAGAATGGCTCGGTTCATCTCGGAGTCATCGGCGATAAGCACCAAAGGCTTTTCGCTTTGGAAGGCCTCGATGGAATCGGCATCGGTCACGACCGTACCGGCTTTTGCCTTAGCGCGGCTCAGTAACTGAGCAGCGCGGCCAACGCCCTCATCGACCGTCTCGCCATGAATGCGAACGCCACCAACACATGCCGTCAAGCTCACGTACTCATGGCCCGGAATAATCGTGGAATGAACGGCATCGGACACCTGATGCAGGCGACGGGTGAAGTCATCGGAGGGAATATTGGGCATGACAACCACAAACTTGTCGCAGCCATAGCGCACAAGCTCGTCAGTCGAACGAATTCCGCTGCGTATGGCTGTCGCCACAGCACCGAGCGCAAGGTCGCCGGCATGACGGCCACATGTATCGTTGAAGACCCTAAAATCATCAAGGTCGATCATCGCAACGCCGGCATTCATGCGGGCGCTTCGGAGCTTTTCCTCGTAATATCGGCGATTGCGCACACTCGTCAGCACGTCGGTGTAGACAAGGTCCTCTTCTGCGGCCTCTTGCTCATCGATCGGACGCACCATCAGCAAGACGTGAGGCTCGCCCTCGACCTTCAGAGGGCGCAGACGGGCGCGGTACTCAATACCATCATTGAGCAGCTGCTCCGACACCTCACCCGAATCTGCCAAGGCCTCAAGACTCGACTGACGCAGACAAGGGCAGCGATCGCCGGCGAGCAGGCAGTTAGGCTCGCTCTTAATCTGATCGGCCGACAGCAAACGCACCACGGGGTAGGTCTTCGCGACGCGGGCGACCTCGGCGGCAGCCTCCTCGTCGGTTAGATTGACCTCGTGATTATTGAGCATATGGGGCCCTTTCGATAGTTTCGCATGGTAGCGGTGGGTTCCAAATGCTACAAGGGTAACACCTTGTCGATGCAGGTAAGTACGTGAATGCTGTTACAGTTTTATGAGTTGGCAGGCGGCGCGATTGAAGTCGCAGACGTGAGGTTTTGAGCACATTTGTTAACACGGCCGAAACGTTTGCGGATGGAGCCTGCTTTGGCTATTGCGGGTGCTAGAACCCCAGGATGCCACGGACAGTCTGGGCAGCCGCTGCCGGACGATCGCGCAGGCCGTTGTGCGCCCCGGGAATCGTTACGAGGGGGCAATCGAGATATTTGGCAGCCGCTCGCGTGCCAGCCTCGCGGGGCGTGCCAATCGAGAGCTCGCCCAGGAGCACGGCGGCCACCGTTTTTGACGCGCGAACGCTATCCCAATCGGGAACGCAAGTCATAGTAATCCCGTATTCGTTTGCCATGAAACTGCGGCCGTTGCGCAGGGCATGCTTGGCTTCTGCCTCGGTCGTTCCAGGAGCCTCGGGGTCCAAGTCGCCGAGGGCTCCCAAGAAAAGCCGGAGCGCCCTTGAAACCTTCCCAGCCGCAATCATATCGAGCAAAACCGGAGCTGCGCCCATGCCGACGCCTTCGGCCGACACAGCCGGCTCATGCAGAATCACACGGGCGACGAGGTGGGGTTCGGTACGAAGAAGCTCCAACGCCACCAACGTACCGGCGCTGTGCGCAAGCACATTTGTCGGAGCGCCAACGTGTTCGATCACGGCTTGCAGGTCGGCGGCCTGAGCGGCAAGATCATAGCTGCCGTCTGCCGCATCGCTGCTGCCACCACAGCCGCGGCGGTCGTAGGCAATTACGCGGTAGTTGCGACTGAGCTCACAAGCGATGCTGTCGAAAAATGTGCCGTCGACACAAGCGCCGTGCACGCACACCAAGGCAGGAGTATCAGGCGACACATCCGGGCCGGCATATTCGCGACAGGCAATCGTGGTGCCCGCATTCTCGACCGTAAAATCCATGTTGTACCCCCGTCATCAATGCTCATCCAGTTGCACGTCAGTGCGGTTGGATGGACCCGCATTGCCTTACGCCTTGTTAACAGATTAACTGTACCCGACCCGAGGCTTTTCATGGCACGGCATCATGAGCGACGTGAAAAAACGAAACTTGTAAAGCAAGAGCCCACACCTTGCTTTGGAGCCGATGCTATGCTTAGGCACAATTGTCTTGAGGAGCATATGCCTATGTCTACGTTTTTGAATGCCAGCCCCATCTTTGGGCCCGTTCGCAGCCGTCGCCTTGGTCTCTCGCTCGGCGTCAACATGATGCCGGCCAGCGGCAAAATCTGCACGTTCGACTGCATTTACTGCGAAAACGGCCTCAACGCCGAGCGCCCCTGCCACGAGCCGTACAACACAGCTGCCGTGGTACTCGACGCGCTCGAGGCAAAGCTGCGCGAGATGGCAACCGAGGGCGAGCTCCCCGATGTAATCACCTTCGCAGGCAACGGCGAGCCCACCGCCGCACCGGAGTTTCCGCAGGCCATCGCCGGCGCCGTCGCGCTGCGCGACGAGCTTGCCCCAAACTCCAAGATCGCCGTGCTCTCCAACGGCACGCGCGCCGACCGCCCCGAGGTGCACGACGCGCTCATGATGGTCGACGACAACATTCTTAAGCTCGATACCGTCGACCCGGCGTTTATCCAGCTGCTCGACCAGCCCGTTGGCCCCTATGACGTCGAGCACCAGATCGAGACGTTCGCAAGCTTTGACGGTCACGTTATTATCCAGACGATCTTTTTGACCGGCGAGTATCAGGGCAAGCCCATCGACAACACCGGCGAGGAGTACGTTGCCCCCTGGCTCGCGGCGCTTGAGCGCATTCGTCCGCAGGAGGCGACCATCTACACGGTCGCGCGCGAGACACCAGTCGCCGGCCTTGCCAAAGCAGCGCCCGAGGTGCTCGACGCCATTGCCGCGCGCGTCCAAGCCCTCGGCATTCCCTGCCAGGTGAGTTACTAGCAAAACCACGCAGCAGCTAGTGTCAGCCATCCCGCTCCATCAGTTGCGGTGATATAGTTCCTATTTGTGCTGTTAAACCGCTTAAATCGGAACTATATCACCGCAATTTTTTTGGACACGTGGGTGGGCTATACTAGCTGCGAATGAAAGGAAGTTAGCCATGTTTGACAAAGGACCCATGCCGGGCCGCAACGACGCTTGCTGGTGCGGCAGCGGCAAAAAATACAAGAAATGCCACAGCGCCTTCGACGAGCGCCTCGAACGCCTGTGGGAGGAGGGCTGGGAGGTTCTGCCCCGCACGCTCTACAAGACGCCCGCCGATATCGAGGGCATCAAGCGCTCCGCCGCCATCAACGTGGGCGTGCTCGACTACGTAGGCGAGCACATCGCCGCGGGCATGACCACCAACCAGATCGACCAGATGATCTACGACTACACCGTCGAGCACGGTGGCACGCCGGCCGACCTCAACTACGAGGGCTATCCCAAGAGCGTGTGCACCTCGATCAACGACGTGGTCTGCCACGGTATCCCCTGCGATACGGACGTGTTGCACGAGGGCGACATTATCAACGTGGACTGCTCCACGATCTTGGACGGCTACTTTAGCGACTCGAGCCGTATGTTCTGCATCGGCGAGGTCTCGGCCGAGCGCCAGCGCCTGGTCGACGTCACCCGCGCCAGCGTGGAGGCGGGTCTGGCAGCCGTCAAGCCATGGCTGCCGCTCTCCGTCATGGCCGAGGCCGTGCAAAAGACGGTCGAGGACGCCGGTTTTAGCGTGGTGCGCGAGTACGGCGGACACGGCATCGGTAAGGAGTTCCACGAGGACCCGTTTGTGGGCTTTACCACCGAGGCGCCCGATGTGGACACCATCATGGCTCCGGGCATGGTCTTTACCATCGAGCCTATGGTCAACGCCGGAGCGCCCGACATCAAGATCAGCAAGGGCGACGGTTGGTGCGTGCGCACCAAGGACGGCAGCGATTCGGCCCAGTGCGAGATACAGCTCGTAGTGACCGAGGACGGCTACGAGCTGCTGAGCTGGTAGCTGTAGATGCGCCGGATGCTGACGGGCACGCTCGTCTTGCATCCGGCGTTTTTGTTTGAACGTTTTGCCTGATAAAACCTGCCAAAATAAACCTGTCCCTTTTAGTAGGTTGAGCGGAGAGGACTGCTTGTGAACATCCTGGTTTTGTTGCCCGTCAATGACCGCCATCGCGCAATTCTTGAGTCGAGCGCTCCGGGCGAGGACTTTATCTACACGAGCGCCGACGCCGCCACGCGCAAGCAGGTCGCCGATGCGGACGTGATCTTGGGCAACATCGACCCTGGCATGCTCACGGCATGCGAGCATCTCCAGCTGTTGCAATTACAGACCGCCGGCTATGACGATTACTTGGCCGCCGGCACCGTGCCAGCCGACGCTAAGCTTTCCTGCTCGGTGGGTGCCTATGGCCAGGCCGTGAGCGAGCACATGTTTGCCATGGTCCTTTCCATGATCAAGCGCCTGCCCGGCTATCACGACTTGCAGCGCAAGCATCGCTGGGAGGATTTAGGTCCGGTCACCTCGCTCAAAAACGCCAACGTGCTGGTGCTGGGCGCGGGCGATATCGGCGGCCACTTTGCCACGCTCTGCCGCAGCATGGGCGCGCACGTCCGCGGTATCAAGCGTCATCCGCTCGTCTACCCCATCGTGTTTGAGGACATGGACGGGATGGACGCCCTCCCCGAGCGCCTGGCCGAGGCTGACATCGTCGCATCCTTTATGCCCAGCACACCCGAGACCCGCGGCCTGGCGAACGCCGAGTTCTTCGCCGCGATGAAACCGGGCACCTTCTTTGCCAACGGCGGCCGCGGCGATCTTGTGGTCGCCGACGACTTGGTTGCCGCTCTGGAGTCCGGGCACCTCGCCGGCGCCGCAGTCGACGTCACCGACCCCGAGCCGCTGCCCGCCACAAGCCCGCTGTGGGATGCACCCAACATGCTCATCACGCCGCACGTCTCCGGCTGGTTCCACTTGGCCGCCACGCTCAACAACGTCGTCGACATCGCCGCGGAGAACCTGCGCCATCTGCAGGCGGGCGAAACTTTACGTTGTTGGATCGAGCACTAATCTTGTTCCGCCGTTCTAACGAACGGCGTAATGAGCCGACGCTGCGAGCC
This sequence comes from Collinsella sp., assembly GCA_048205975.1. Lineage (GTDB taxonomy): Bacteria > Actinomycetota > Coriobacteriia > Coriobacteriales > Coriobacteriaceae > Collinsella. Next base: position 16,162 of record DBEWTI010000049.1, on the reverse strand, counting down.
CGTCTGGACGGCAATCTGCCTTTCAACTTCGGCGGCATGACCAGAAGGTCAATGCCGCCTTGTTTCAAGGCACCTTGCTCGCCCAGACGGGCTCTCGCTGACTTTTGTTCAACCTGTGGGATCTTTAAATTGCTAGAGCGTTACTAAGTAATTTTTTGCGTCTTCTACACTCATTGCTGCGACGGGCGCATGCGAACAGAGTTTGACATCGTTGGTGACCAGTAGATCTGCTTGAGCGCGTATCGCTGCCGCAATGATTAAATCGTCTTCGTAATCGCTATGGAGCTCACGCTGCCTGCTCGCCATCCATATGTCGCTCAGGTCACAGGGCACTGGCGTGGCAAGCTGCGACAACACGCTAAGACAATCCCATGCAAGCGAAGTCGCCGCCGTAGCGGCATACTGGGAAAGCGAACCGTGCTCTCGCCGATACCATGCCTTATGTTCGCTTGAAATCAAATAGAACAGGTCTTTGGACGATGTCGCCGCATACAGCAAATCCACCTGCGCCGTGCATGCATCGCGTAAAAACTCAATCGCCACCGAACGACCACGTCGTGAGGGAATGAAGTAATCGAGCCACACGTTGGTGTCAACCAAGATGCGCTTTGGAGTCTCACTCACAGAGCCAGCTCATCTCCTCGCCATAGCGATCCGCATAGGCATTCCGTTTGAGCTCTTCGTCGTCCGATGGCTGAGCCTTGACCATATCGATTCCCGACTCACGGCAAGCGGCAGCGAACAGCTTCGACCCCTGATCCATGAGCTCGAGCTTACGTTTGGCGGCCTTTTCGCGCTCGCGCTGTTCCGCCCGGGCACGACTGGGCAGCAGGATATCCTCGAGCGCACCGGGGCGATCGGCCAGCGACGCCGCAAGCTGCCAGAGCGCTCGCACCGCTTGGCTCGGCGTCATACCGGCCCTGGAGAGAGCGGCGTCCCCGCTCCTTTTAAGATCGGCATCGAGACGTACGTTGATCTGAGCGGCTGTTGTGGTCATGGCCCCTCCTTAATACTTCAAAACTATCATAAAACTCTATGGTAGATACGTAAAGCATGTATAGCATTTACAAGCATTAGCCGTACTCTGTACACAAAAAGCCGCCGAGGCACACTGCACCTCGGCGGCTACGTATCACCGATCCAGTTCGGTTCCACCCTTTGCATTCGCCCAGATAAAACCTGCCAAAATTAACATCCCTTTTTGGCAGGTTTTAGAGTTCTACGCTTTCGGCGCCGTTGATGGTTAGGTTTCGCTCGTAGAAGGCGGTGAGGGCGCGGATGGTGTACATCACGTCGCGCACGCCGCCGGTCTCGTAGCTCGAGTGCATGGCCAATTGCGGCAGGCCCACGTCCACGGCATGCATGCTCGCCTGCATATTGGACAGATTGCCCAGGGTAGAACCGCCGGCCATATCGCTCTTGTTGGCGAAGGCCTGCGTGGGCACGTCGGCGTCATCGCAAATGGCCTGGAACACCGCGCGGCTAAAGGCGTCGGTGCAGTAGTGCTGGTTGGCGGCCTCCTTGATGACGATGCCGCCGTTGAGCACAACCTGGTTGCGGGCGTCGCACTTCTCGGCGTGGTTGGGGTGCACGGCATGCGCGTTGTCGCAGCTCACGAGCATCGAAGCGGCAAGCGCACGGTGGTACGACTCGTCGTCAAAGCCCAGCGACCCGTTAATGCGGCGCAGCGCGTCGGCCAAGAACGTCGACATGGCGCCCTGCTTGGTCTCGGAGCCAACCTCCTCGTTATCGAAGCAGCAAAAGACCGAAACGTCATGCGGGTTCTCGGCACCCAAAAATGCCTGCAGCGAGGTGTAGGCGCAGGCCAGGTCGTCGAGCTTGGGCGTCGAGATAAACTCGTCGGCCCAGCCCCAAATGCGCGCATCCTGACGATTGACCAGGAACAGATCGCGGCCCAGAATCTGCTCGGGCTCAACGTCCAGCTCGTCGGCAATCAGGGCGTCAAAATCTCCCTGCTTAAGATCACCGGCGCTGATGAGCGGGCACAGGTCGACGGCGCGATTGGGAGCAAAGCCCTCGTTGACGCCACGGTTCATGTGGATGGCGAGGCTCGGGATGATGGCGACTTCGCGCTCGGTGGCAAGCAAGCGACTCTCAATACGGTCGCCCTCGCGTACCAGCACGCGGCCCGCGAGCGCCAGCGGGCGATCGAACCAAGTGTAGTCGATCATACCGCCGTAGGCCTCGGTGTTCAGGCGCAGCGTCTCGCCCGCGCCGTCGAGCTCGGGCACGGCCTTGACCTTAAACGTCGGCGAATCGCTGTGCGACGCCGTGAGCTGAAAATGATAGTCGCCGGCAACGCCGTCCTCGTCCCAGGTTGCGGCGAGCTCCTCGCCAACCTTGAAGGCGATGACGCTCGAGGTGTTGCGCTGCGTGTAATAGCGGCCGCCAGGCTCGATATCCCATGCCGCGTTCTCGGGCAGGTAGGTAAAGCCCGCCTCGTCGAGCTCGGCCATAATGGTCGCCGCCGTATGGAACATGCTGGGGCATGCCTCGATAAAGTCGATGAGGTCGTTAGCGGCCTCGATATCGTCGGCCGTCACGTGCGCGCGCTCGGGCGTTTCCTGATCCGTCATGCTCTCCCCTTTCGCTGGGTTGATGGTCCCTTCCAGCATACCCCGCCGCGCCAGTGCCGTGCCCTTCATTCCATGTTTAATCCCGCGCCGCTCGCCAAGTTGAGCCATCATTCCCGCACTCCTTTTGCGACAATTACGCTAACAGGACGAAAGGAGCCGCCATGAAGCCACGTAACATTGCCATCGCCTGCGGTGTCGCGGGAGTCGCCGTCGGCCTTGCCGCTGCCACCGGTATCGTTTATCGCAAACAAATCAAGTCCGCCGCGTCACTCAAACGCTTGACCAGCTACGCGGATGGCTATGACCTGTACGCGATCGATATCGCCTACGACTACGACCTTGACCGCATCATCGCCGCTGGCGTGCGCGACGATCAGGCCTACATCGATGCTGTGGTGGCGCAGGTGTTGCCCGGCGTGCCGGCACATGTCCAGGCGCCCCAGTTTGCCTGCAGCGCTTTTGTCGCCGTAGATGCTGAAGGCCGCGTGCGCACCGGTCGCAATTACGACTTTAAGGACGACACCTCGGCGCTGCTGGTGCGCAATCACCCGCGCGACGGCTATGCCTCCATCGGCTTTGCGGCCCTCAATAACCTGGGCGCCAACACTCCGCTTGACTCCGTCGCCGGACGCGCCGCCGCACTCATGGGCCCGTTTGCCCAGCTCGACGGTGTTAACGAATACGGCGTGTCCATTGCCGTACTCACCCTGGATTCCAAGCCCTGTGACCAGGACACGCAACGCCCCGTCATCAACACCTCGCTCGCCATCCGCCTGGTGCTCGACCGCGCGGCTACCACGCAGGAGGCCGTAGACCTGCTTTCCGCCTACGACATGCACGCCATGGCCGGACGCGACTACCACTTCTTTATCAACGACGCCGCCGGTGACGCGCGGGTGGTGGAGTGGGATCCGCGCGATCCCAACCGTGCATGCAAGGCAACGCCCGTACGCCAGGTTACGAACTTCTACGCCTGCTATGGCAACGAAGTGCTGCCCAACCAAAAGAACGGCGAGCTGGGCCATGGCAAGGAACGCGCCATCGCCATCGCCGATGTCCTCGACGCCCATACCGGCGCCCAAGATGAGGCAGTCGCTTGGAAGGCCCTGCGCGCTGCGGCGCAAAAGCCCAATCCGGAAGACATCACCAGCAACACGCAGTGGTCGGTCGTCTTTGACAACACCGAGCCCGCTGCCGCCATCACGCTGCGCCGCCACTGGGGCGACGTCGACGCCTTCGCGCTGTAAGGAGCTGGCACCGTCGTCCTTACGCTCGCCTGACGTTGCTTACATTTCTATACGCTTGAGCTAACACGTTTTACCCCCGCATCAACAGTGTGCGGGGGTAAACTTATGCGCATGTTATAACTTGCCCGGAAGGATTCATCATGCTTAGGATCGGTCTTCTTACCAGTGGCGGCGACTGCCAGGCGCTCAACGCCACCATGCGCGGCATTGTCAAAACGCTTATGACCAATAGCGAAGAGCCTATCGAGATCTATGGTTTTGAGGACGGCTACCAGGGCCTTATCTACAGCAGATTCCGTGTTATGACGCCCGCCGATTTTAGCGGCATCCTCACCCGCGGCGGCACCATCCTGGGCACGAGCCGCACGCCGTTCAAGCGCTTGGACATTCCCGAGGCCGACGGCGTCGAGAAGGTGCCCGCAATGGTCCACACCTATCACAAGCTGCAGCTCGACTGCCTGTTTATGCTGGGCGGCAACGGCTCCACCAAGACCGCCAACCGCCTGCGCGAAGAGGGCCTCAACGTTATCGCCCTGCCCAAGACCATCGATAACGACACCTGGGGCACCGAGTTGACGTTTGGCTTTACGAGCGCCATCGACGTCGCCACCAAGTGCATCGACGACATCCACACTACCGCCTCGAGCCACGGCCGCGTGTTCGTCATCGAAATCATGGGCCACAAGGTCGGATGGATTCCGCTGTACGCCGGCGTCGCGGGCGGCGCGGACGTCATCCTGATTCCCGAGATCCCCTACGACATGGACAACGTCATCAAGACCATCGAGCATCGCATGGAGACCGGCAGCCGCTTTACCATCGTGGCCGTCGCCGAGGGCGCCATCTCTAAGGAGGACGCGGCGCTGCCCAAGAAGGAGTACAAGAAGAAGCTCGCCGAGCGTACGAGCCCGTCAATCGTGTACGACATCGCCAAGGAGATCGAGGCCAAGACCGGTCGCGAGACCCGCGTCGCCATCCCCGGCCACACGCAGCGCGGCGGCCAGCCCGACGCCCAGGACCGCATTTTTGCGACCCAGTGCGGCGTCGAGGCAGCGCTCGGTTGCCTACGCGGCGAGTTTGGCTACATGATTGCCCTGCGTGACGGCAAGATGTGCCACATGCCGCTCGAGGAGGTCGCCGGCAAGCTCAAATATGTCGACCCCCAGAGCGATCTGGTGCGCGAGGCCAAGGCGTTGGGCATCAGCTTCGGCGACGAATAGCCTCGGCTGGAATCCACCCCATCGGGCCCTCCGACCCCGCCCGACGTATTTCGATTTGGCTCCTCCCTTGACTCCGTCAAAGGTCGCCAATCGAAATCGTCGGGCGGGGTCGGAGGGCCCTGCGTTTACATACTCGCCGGGGCCATTCGTCTTCTTGCTGCGGGTGCCTGGTCTGAAATTAAGTTGCGGTGAAATAGTTCCCGCTTAGCCCGCAAATGGCTGAATCTAGAAACTATTCCACCGTAACTTACTGAGTGGGGACTCTTGGCTGCTACTTGCACTGACATTTGTCCTAAAATGGCTGGTCGTTAGGGGTTGCTACCGGTAGTTGCGGTAGGGTCGGAGCAGATTCTAACTAGAAATGGTGGTCGCTACCGGTTGTTCTCGGCATACTCGGCTCATTCGATTCGACCATCAAACGAAAGGAACCACCATGGATCTTGCGATGGCACAGCGCCTCGTCGATCGCCGTAAAGCTGCCGGCCTTTCTCAGGAGGCGCTTGCTGCCCGGCTGGGCGTAAGCCGCCAGGCTGTTAGTAAATGGGAGCGCAGCGAGTCCTCACCCGATACCGATAACCTCATTGCGCTCGCCGCGCTGTATGGCGTGTCGTTGGACGAGCTGCTATATGGGGAGGCGGTGGATAGCACTCATGACTCGCAGGCTGATGATGAGGCACAGGACAGCAACGCCGGCACCAAAGCTTCAGATGAGGCTGAGGATTCTGCCGAGCACGCCGATTGCGGCGACAAACCACTTGTCGATATTTCCCTCGCGCGCGGTATCCACGTCATTGATCCCAATAAAGGCGAGGAAGTCCATGTTGGTTGGAGCGGCATCCATGTGACCAACGAGCGCAAGGGCGAAGAGGTGCATGTGGGGCCGGGCGGCGTGCATATCGATACGCTTGAGGACGATGGACATAGCGTGCGTACCAATGACAACGGCACCGTCACCATCGATGGCGAGACGTTTTCCAGCTGGAAGGAAGCACACGACAAGCTCGACCATCATGGCAAGCATTTCCACACCAAGGTCGGACGTGCATGGAACAAATTCCCCTTCCCCGCACTTGTCACTCTTGCCTATCTGGTGCTCGACATTGTCTACGGCACATGGGGCATGGGGCTCTTCCTCGTCTTTTTGGTTCCCGTCTACTACGCGATTGGTGACTTCATCGATCGACGCCACCTGTCTAAAATGATCGAGGTCATCTACCCGGCAGCCGCCATCGCTTGGTTCCTCTACATGTGGCTCTGTTTGGGACAGCCCCATCCCGCATGGATCATCCTCATCACGACTCCCATCGTAAAGGCACTCATGCGCTGGTGTCGCAAACAATGGAAGTACCGCAAACAGGCCTAAACCGCACCAACCAGCCGGCGCCACTCATCCGACACCGCCCGCTCCTTCCAAGTTGCGGTGATATAGGGGCTGTTTTGAGGCTCCAAAGCGCCAAACAGTCCGTATATCACCGCAACTTACAAACAACTGGGTCAGTTCCGGCACGGAGATTAGCATTGAGCTGACCGCGCGCCAAGAAAAGGGCCTATTTACTACGTTTAACTCGAAAGGGCCGACCATACCCGCCTTTTCATAAAATTGGCAAGCCCTCTACCTGCGGTTTTAATTTCATAATCTTTGTCATGGTCGAGGGTGTGGTAGCAAACGTAGTAGATAGGCCCGTTTTGTGGCATACGACCCATTCAAGCCCAATCTCGAAGGCTAAAGAGAGCCTCTCATCCACGCCTGTGAGCGAAAACCAAATAGAATGAAAGGCAAATGGAAAAGCCCGTTTGACGGGGCAAACGCCGGGCCACCTAATGGTTGTCCGGCGTTTGCGCAGATAAAACCTGCCAAAATAAACCTGTCCCTTTTTGGCAGGTTACTCGGCGCTCTTGAGGGCGCCGACCATGTCGATCTTGTTGAGGGTGCGATTGGTAGCGAGGTTGACGATAAACGTAAAGGCAAAGGCCAGCAGAACGGACAGCACGTAGCTCAGCGGCTCGACCTCAACGTCAAAGTAGAGCGACGGCATCTGCAGAATGTACGTAAAGCTCTCGGCCAGCAGGCTACCCAGCGGCACGCCCAACGCGGCGCCAATCGCCGTGAGGATTAACGTCTCCTTGTTGACGTAGTGGTGCACCTCGCCGCGACGGAAGCCCAGCACCTTGATAGTCGCCAGCTCGCGCTCGCGCTCCGAGATGTTGGTGTTAGACAACGTAAATACCACCACAAACGACAGGCACGCCGCCATAAAGGTCACAAGCACCACGACCGAATTGATAATCGTAAAGTTTGCCTCATAGTTTTCCCAATGCTCGGCGGTACTCGACAGCGTAATCCAACCATCGCTCTTAAGACGGTTGGTAAACGCAATCTGATCGGCCGACGAACCCTTAAGCAGCGCAAGGATGCCGTTGAGGCGCGCGCTTCGACCGAACGCGCGCTCATAGGTGCCCTGCGTCATGTAAAGCGTGTTGCCCAGATAGTTGAGCGAAATGTCGCTGACTTTGACCTTGGCAACATTGAGCGACGAATCCTGGACGTGAGCCGTGTCACCCGGCTTGATCCCCAGCACCAGCTGAGAGCTCTTGCTCAAATACACATCCCCGTCACGCAGGGCGAGCGGTTCTTTGGACTCATCCTCCAGGCGCACGTAATCGCCCAAGTCACCCGTGCGGTCGTCGGGAATCACGATGAGCTGCACGGTCTCGCTCTTACCGCCAAATGTAAAGGTGACGTTGTCGGTCATAATCGGCAGCGTCGAAGTCACGGTCACGTTGGAATCCTTGGCTGCACTGCGCTCATCCAATGCCGCGCACGTCTGCGAAAAATCATCGGGGTTGGCGACCGCCAGCAAATCGTAGCGTGTGATGTGGCCGTACTGCTTGGGCGACAGCGCGACCGACGTATCACGGATGCCCATGCCGCAAATCACAAGCGCCGTGCAGCCCGCAATGCCAAAGATGGTCATAAAGGCGCGCTTTTTGTAGCGGAACAGGTTGCGTGCAGCGACCTTGTTCAAAAAGCCCATGCGGTGCCAGATAAAGCCGATGCGCTCGAGCAGAATGCGCGAGCCGGCGCGCGGAGCCTTGGGGCGCATGAGCGAGGCAGGGGTCTCGGCCATCTCGTGGCGGCAGGCGATAATCGTGGCTCCCACCACGCCCACGGCAAACAGCGCCACCGAGACGATTGAGGACACGATGTCGTACGAAAGTAGCATCTGGGGCAGCGAGTACATGTCGTCGAACACCGTAAACAAGAACAGCGGCAGACCCACAAATCCGATGATGTTGCCGAGCACGCCACCGATCAGACACGCCCACAGCGAGTAGTCCACATATTTGGACAGGATACGCCCGCGTGAATAGCCGAGCGCCTTGTACAGGCCAATAAGTGTGCGCTCCTCCTCGACCATGCGGGTGGCGGTGGTAAGGCTGATAAGCACGGCGACGATAAAGAAGATGAACGGGAACACCGTGGCGATGGCCTCGATCGAAGAACTATCGCTCTCGACGCTCGAGTAGCTTGCGATATTGCCGCGGTCCTGGATGTACCAGGTGCATTCGCCCAGGTCAGAGAGCTCGGCGCGGGCATCGGCAAACTGCTGGTCGGCGGCGGCGCGGCGCTGGTCCAGGTCGGCTTGCGCCTGCGCACGCTCGTCGCTGCCCTCGGCCATGCGATTGATGTTGTCCTGCTCGATCCCAAAGACCATATTCGCCTGACGCTCAGCCGCGTCCAAGCTCGCCGGTGTGTCGACCGTCAGCTCCTGGGCGCGCGCCTTCTCACGCTCCTCGCGGATCTTCTCGATATTGCCCTTGACCTCATTGATCTTTGCCGAGTAGGCATCCGAATAGGAGTTGAGGCTCTTGGCTCCCTCGACGACCACGTGGACAGCGGAGTAGGAAGAAGATGTCGCGGCATCCTCGCTCACGTAGAACTTGTAGTCCGCAGTCGAAGCAGCGCGAAAGGCGTTGACTGTCGAGTCGGAGCTCACATCAGTGGGATCGAGGACCTCAGCCGTAATGGTGTAGTCGCCCGCGGCAAATTGATCCTTGGCACTTTGGTTCGACGAGCTCGCATCGTTGGCGGCAAAGCTCACCGTATCGCCGATTTTCTTGCCCGAAGCCTTCAAAAAACGTGAGGTCACTGCCACTTCGCCCGAAGTCTCGGGCAGCTCGCCGCGCACTAGCACCGGTTGGTCAATATTCTCTTTGGAGAGGCTCTGTACGACGACACGCTCGCGCGTTGTACCCACGGCGGTATAGGCGGTCTCGGTATAGATGCCCTCGGCCGTCTCGACGCCATCGACCTCTTGGATCGCAGCAAGATCGTCATCGGTCAGACCATAGGTCGACTGCACGTTGATGTCATAGACATTCTGCTGGTCAAAGTAAGCGTCGACCGAATCGCACAAGTCCTCGCACCCCGCTTTGAGGCCGCACATCACGCTCACGCCGAGCGCGGTGATGACCACGATGGATAAGAAGCGCTTAAGACTGCCTCGGATTGTGCGGTAGATGCCACGACGAAACACCGTCGGCACCATATCGTTTGAGCTTTGGGCGGTGCGGTAGGTCGTAAAATCCTGCTCGCGCTCCGTGTTCTGTGCATCGCGGCGCTGGCTGTTTTGGCGGTCCTGGTCCATGGGCGCTACCACTCGATCGTCTCGATAGGCACGGGATTTTGCTGGACCGTCTCGCTCTCCACGCGGCCGCTCTTAAAGCGAATCAGGCGATCGGCCATGGGCGCCAGCGCAGAGTTGTGGGTGATGATAATGACCGTAATGCCCTGCTTGCGACAGGTGTCCTGTAGCAGCTGCAAGATCTGCTTGCCGGTTTTATAGTCGAGCGCGCCCGTGGGCTCGTCGCACAAAAGCAGCTTGGGATTCTTGGCCAGCGCGCGGGCGATGGATACGCGCTGCTGCTCGCCGCCCGAAAGCTGCGCCGGAAAGTTGCCCAGGCGCTCGCCCAGGCCAACCTGACGAAGCGTTTGCTCGGCATCGAGCGAATCAGGGCAGATCTGTGCCGCGAGTTCGACGTTCTCAAGCGCCGTCAGGTTGGGAACCAGATTGTAGAACTGGAAGACAAAGCCGACGTCGGCGCGGCGGTACTCCACGAGCTGCGCCTCGTTGGCGGAGCTCACGTCGCGCCCGTCCACCGTCACAGTGCCGGAGGTCGCCGTGTCCATGCCGCCCAGAATGTTGAGGGCCGTGGTCTTGCCGGCACCCGAAGCACCCAAAATGATGGCGAGCTCGCCGCGCTCGACCGTAAAGCTCGCGCCGTCGAGCGCGTGGATGCGGGCATCGCCCTCGCCGTATGCCTTGATGACGTCTTTGAATTCGATATAGGCCATCGATTAATTCCCATCTGGTCGGATAACTCTTTAGTATTACCCATTTCCCACCTACCAAAAAGGGACAGGTTTATTTTGGCAGGTTTTATATGGGGAAACGGCAGCTATAGATAGGGCGCCGGGGAGGCCGAGAAATCATCGACGGGATCAGGCCGACCGCCAAGCACAACGCACGCATCTCAATCTGTCAGCCAAATCATTCGAACAGCTGTTCGTTTCTATGATATGATTCGACTATCTAAGCAGGCCAATACGCAGAAAGGCGGCCGACATGGCGTTCGACTTTAAGAAGGAATGCAAGGAGCTCTACAAACCTGCAAGCAAGCCGAGTATCGTAACTGTCCCGCCTATGAGCTACGTTGCCGTTCGCGGAAAGGGCGACCCAAATACCGAAGGCGGCGAGTATCAAAACGCCCTGCCGCTACTTTACGGCATCGCCTATACCGTCAAGATGTCGAAGAAAGGCTCAAGGAGTATCGAGGGCTATTTCGACTTTGTGGTACCGCCGCTCGAGGGTTTCTGGTGGCAAGAGTCCCCGAGCGGCGACATCGATTATGCCCGCAAGGACAATTTCAACTTTATCTCGTGCATCCGCCTGCCCGATTTCGTCACCCGAGATGACTTTGACTGGGCAGTCGCGGAAGCCACGACCAAAAAGAAACTGGACTTTTCCGCCGTCGAACTGCTTAAAGTTGACGAGGGTCTCTGCGTTCAATGCATGCACACCGGGCCCTACGACAACGAACCGGCGACCGTAGACGCTATGCATGAATACACGACCGAGCTGGGCTATGTTCCCGACTTCTCAGACACCCGTTTACATCACGAAATCTATCTCTCCGATCCACGCAAATGTGCACCGGAGAAACTTAAGACCGTAGTTCGTCATCCTATCAAGCGCGCTGAATAGCGTGGGGCGTCATTTCACGCGCTAGGTTTTAAGCCAGCCAACCAGCCGCCTTCTAGGCTGTCCGGTAATTATCTTGACGCGGCCCGTCGCATCTTATAAGTTTGTTTTGCTAAAGCTGGAAAGCCTCTCAACGATGCGCAACTCCAGCTCTTTTTCTATCAAGAGAGCAAGTGTCGGAAAGCAAAATGTCAGAAAGCAGCGCTTCGAGCAGAATCAAACGCCTGGTCAACACCTATAGCGGTCTCGCGCTCATGGGCGCCGTCGGAATCCCTATCGGCGTTATCGTTGGCGCCATCTGTGCCCTTTTTGGTCGTGTGCTCCTGGCAATTGGCGCCTTCCGGGACTCGCACGTCGCGTTGCTGCTCCCCTTTCTCGCTCTTGCGGGCCTTGCCATCGTGTTTGCCTACCGCACCTGGGGCAAGGGCACCGACCGCGGCATGAGTCTGGTGTTCGACGTAGGCCACGGACGCGAGGACGCCATCTCCCCACGTTTGGTGCCGCTCATTATGCTGAGCACGTGGGCCACGCATCTCTTTGGCGGCAGTGCGGGACGCGAGGGCGTGGCCGTGCAGATCGGTGCAACCGTCTCGCATTGGATTGGCCAGCGTCTACCTTTCCGAGACCCCGGCAACACGTTTTTGCTTATCGGCATGGCCGCTGGCTTTGCCGGACTCTTTCGAACACCGCTCGCTGCTACGGTCTTTGCCGTCGAGGTGCTGGTCGCCGGACGCATGGAATACCGCGCGTTGTTTCCCGCGCTTACGGCTTCACTTGCCGCAAGCATGACCTCGGGCGCCCTGGGGCTCGAGAAGTTCGAGGCCGCCATTACTGCCTCGTATGCGCTCAACCTCCCCGGTCTTGGACGGCTGGCGCTGTTGGGCATCGCGTTTGGCATGGTGGGTGGCGCTTTTGCCTGGTACCTTGCCCACGCCAAGACCCTTGCGGCGCGGCTGTTCCCCAACCCTTATATGCGCATTGCCGTTATGGGCCTTGTGCTGTCGGCGATTTTGTTCGCGCTGTGGCAAGGGCGATACTGCGGACTTGGCACCAACCTGATATCGGCGGCACTCAACGGTGACGGCACCGCCACCATCATGCCTTGGGACTGGGCGCTCAAATTCGCACTCACCATTGCCACGCTTGCCGTAGGATATCAAGGTGGTGAGGTGACGCCGTTGTTCTCCATCGGAGCCAGCCTGGGTGTCGTACTCGCCGGGATTCTCGGCATGCCCGTCGAGCTCTGCGCCGCGCTGGGATACGCCGCCGTCTTTGGCAGCGCCACCAACACGCTACTCGCGCCGATCCTCATTGGCTGCGAGGTCTTTGGCTTTGGCAATCTGCCCGCCTTCTTTATCGTCTGCGTCGTGGCTTATCTGTTCAACATGGATAAGTCAATCTATGCCTTGCAAGAGCGTGCGTAGAAAGATGTCCAAGCAGGTGGTCTCAACCGGAAACGGCATGCCACTCTGAGGCTGTATTCCGGGACACGGTTTCCGCTAGGCCCTCCAAGGGGAAAGTTCATCCCATTCCGAGGCGTCAAACCGGGACACGGTTTCCGCCCACAGCCTCCTCCATCGACGTTTCCCCAGATAAAACCTGCCAAAATAAACCTGTCCCTTTTTGGCAGGTTTTAGAGGCGGACGGTGAAGGTGATTTGGTTGCCGCTGCCGCAGACAGAAGCGCTCCCGCCATGTGCTTCGGCGATGGCGCGCACGACGGACAGTCCCACGCCCGAGCCGCCTGTCTTGGAGCTGCGCGACACGTCCGCACGATAGAAACGGTCGAACAATCGGTCCAGGTCGCCCTCGGGCAGCTCATCAACAGCATTCGATACGACAAGCTCGGCTGAGCCTTTGCCCGCACCGCGCGAAACAGCACGCAGGCTCAGCTCGATCACGCTGTCTTCGCTTGCGTAGCGTGTGGCGTTGTCCAGCAGCAGCTCAACAACCTGCGCCACTGCCGCGGCATAGGCATGGGCCCGCACACCGCTCGCGATCGACGTCGACAGCCGCTTACCTCGCGAAACCGCCACCGATTCAAACGGCGCCGCAGCCTTGTCCACGGCCTCCGAAAGATCGATCACCGCCATGGCAAAGCCGGCCGAACCCTCGTCCATACGCGCCAAAAATACCAAACGCTCCGTGAGCGCCGTCAACCGCGCAACCTGCTCGTGAATGCTCTGCGTCCACTCGCTCTCACCGCTCTCAATCTCTTGCACTTCATTGGCGGCATCAATCACGGCCAGCGGCGTCTTGATCTCGTGGCTTGCATCGGTAATGAAGCGTTTTTGCTTGCTGTAGCTCTCGACCATCGGTCGAATCACGGCGCCCGAGGCGACCGTTACAATTGCCAGCACCGCCAGCCAGCCAATGCAACTGATTGCCACACTCGCGCTCAAAAACGAATGGAAACTTGCAAGCTCGCGCGAGCAGTCCACGAACACATAGGTGGTCTTCTCGCCTTGAGCCGCAACCGTATAGCGATAGTTGCCAGAAAACCCAGAGGTCAGGCCCTTGGAATCCAGTTCCATGGCAATACGGGCGGCACGCTTGGCGCCCACTGCGGCAATGCGGGCGGTATTGATATCGACCACCTGTCCATCGACAAGCGTCACCGTAAAGTAGCGCGTGTCGAAGGGTGACTCCGCCGTCATACCTTCAAAATGCCCCACGCGAGCGCCCGCTCGATCGCCATCCGCAACCATGCCGGTGTTCGCATCCCCGCCATTGCCGGGATCGGTCCTGGGCTCTTCTTCCCAATCGATGCCGCCCTTGCCTGCCAGGATATAGTCCAGGCGCGCATCGGCCATTTTGCAGACGTGCGAGTAATTCACGACATTGATGCCGGCAATGATGAGCGTGAGCACCACGGTCACGGCGCCCATGGCAACGAGGATAAACTTGCGACGCAGGCGGCGGCCCAATGCGTCAGCAGAATTTGCCCGCCCCGCACCACTCGAGGGGGCACGAAACCGCTCCGTCATGCGCTTGCACCACGCGCGTACGCCCACTCCTACTCGCCTTCCTCGACAACCTCGAGCGAATATCCCTGGTTGCGCGACGCGCGGATGGCCACGTCGGCACCAAGCGCCGTCAGCTTTTTGCGCAGGTACGAGATATAGACCCACACCACGTTGGCGCCCTCAGGCGCGTCCTCGCCCCAGACCTCGAGCATCAGACGTTCGGTGGGCATACGCGTGCCGGCGTTGCGCATAAAGAGCTCCATAAGCTGAAACTCACGATTGGCCAGGTGCTCCTCACCCAAGGGACCCACGAGCGTGCACGCCGCCGTGTCAAGACGCACGTTGCCCACGCTGAGCGTCGTAGCGTCAATCGCCGTGGCGGCACGCGTCATGGCACGAATGCGAGCAAGTAGCTCCTTGGCGGCGAACGGCTTAGTCAGGTAATCGTTGGCGCCAGCGTCCAGGCCCTCGACCTTATCGGATACCTCACTTTTGGCCGTAAGCATGATGATGGGCAGGCGTTTACCGGCCTCACGTGTGCGCTTGAGCACCTCAATGCCGTCCATGCCAGGCATCATGATGTCCAGAATCACGGCGTCATAGTCGTTAGCGAGCAGATACTCGAGCGCCGTCAGACCGTCGAGCGCGGTGTCGACCTCGTAGTCGCTATGTTGAAGAATCGCGGTAAGGGCGCGGGAGAGGCCGGGTTCGTCCTCGGCAAGCATCAGCTTCATAGTTGCTCCTTTGGCGCATGGCTATACGGGTTTTGATACTGCCGATGATAGCGCACCGTCAGCTGCCTTAGTGCAGCCTTAGCTGCTCAACCTGCGCGTTTTCAAATACGCAGGATGTGGCTTAGCCAAACTTAAGGCGCAGATGCCGAGCGCTTGGACGCATGCCAGCCGCGAAAAGACAGCGGCTCGTCCTTTCGCGGCGTCCTAGTTATGCAAAGCGTTCGAGCGCTATTCCTCGTACGCGCCCTCAAGCCGAAGCAGCCACTCCTTGCGATCAAGCCCGCCGGCATATCCGTTGAGCGATCCGTCGGCCGCGACCACGCGATGGCACGGCACGATTATCGAAATGGGATTACGCGCAACCGCAGCCCCCACAGCACGGGGAGACACAGCGGGCGCTTCATTTCCTGGCACACGATGTCGAGCCGCAACACGCCGGGCGATCTCGCCATACGTAGCGACCTCGGCACGCGGGATAGAAAGCAGCTCAAACCAAACCTCGCGCTGAAACGCCGTGCCGATCAAATGCAACGGCGGCGTAAACCGAGGCTCCTGCCCCGCAAAATAAGCATTCAGCCAAGCCCAAGAACGCTCAAGCACCGAAGAAGCCGCGCCATTTGCCGGACTCACCGAAGACATCCCACCGGTACCGGAAACCGCGTCGGCGCCTTCAACATGTTCGGGGTCTTCCCGGAGAAGCGTGGAACCAAAGTGCTCCTGCCCCTCAAACCAAAGCCCCGTCAAACCGCGGCCATCAGCGGCAAGCAGGATTTCGCCCAAAGGCGAAGCAAACGTCGTCGTGACCACCAGCGGCTCCTTTCAAAACTCCGCAACATAATACCGCGAATTGTGCAGACAACCCCAATCGACCCCAAAGTCACCCAAGGCAGCAGGCGCGACAGCGCCGCAGCTGCCGGCCGCGCTCCGCAGTCCCCCAAGGCGGCAGGCGCGAAGCGCCGGGGCCGCCGCCGGGACCAGGGCCTGCAACGGCCACGTGCCCCCACATCAGCCCAACGGCCCCAACCAGCAACGGCCCCATCGCAGGCCGCTCGCAGCCGAGTCACCGCAGGCGGGGGCCGGACTTAGTTTTCAGAACACTCCGCAGACCAGTGTGGCGCCTTGTCCGCGGCTCCGAA
>DBEWTI010000065.1:0-14003 GCA_048205975.1 Collinsella sp. | reverse complement strand
GCGAGAGGCTCGAGGCGGTCAGGCTGGCCGCGCACGAGGTCATAAGGGAGGTCCTTGACCGCCACGGCGTGGCGGAATAGCCTTAGGCGCAAGGGGCGCTGACGCGGCCCTCCCTCTTACACCACAAAAATGCGCGCCATCGTGATGGATACCCAGCCCTGCTGAATACTCGAATTTTTGCACGCCGCTAGGGTACCCACCTTGTTAGTCGGGCTTGTTTCCGGCCCCGAAGACCCTGCCCTCGGGCGTGCGGCCGCTTCTTTGTGCGCACGAGGGGCTGTCGGGTTCGGCAGTTTGCATGTCATCGATTGCCGGGGCTTCGTTAATCGTTGGGTCATCCAGCGTGATGCCTTCGAGCATCGCTTTTTCGAGGTCGATTCGTTGGCGTTCTTCGGAATCCTGACAAAGTTGCTTCTGGATTCGCTTTTTCTCCTTTATAAACCTTCTGAGCACAAACTGTCTCAAATCCTCTTGCATGATTTTAAAGTCCTTTGGCAGGCGTGAAGGGCGAATGCCTTCTTTTCGCTGAATCGCCTCCATAACCCTAACGAAAGCACTGGCGTGCATAAAGGAATAGCGGCTGACGGTGATGATTCCGTATCCCATGGACGCAAGTGCATTTTTGCGCTCTTCGTCGATGGCTCGGTCTTCTTCCGCGTCGTGATAGAAGCCGTTGTATTCGACGTCTGTGCGAGATTTCTTTAGATACGCATCCATAAAGAACTTTTTGCGTCTCGTGAGATTTTTCGCGGCAGCGGTGACCTGTACCTCGTAATCGGTTTCAACTCCCTTAATACCGAGCCCTCCTTCGCTTTTGGGCAGCGTAAGCATCATGACAAAGGCCGTTTCCATGGGGGAGCGGCATCCGTCACGTACACATTGGACCGCCTTTCGGGCAAGGGTCAGTCCATCGCATCTGGTAATGGAATTAAAGAACTGCTTGAGCCTCTCGGTCGAGGTGAGCGCGAAACGTTCGGTATAGGAGGCGGAAGAGCCGGTTCCAAGGGAATAAGCGCCGCACAGTTCAAAGTAATACTCCACCAGTTCGCGAAAAGAGAGATAGGTGGCGGCCTGAAGTGCGCAAAGCTCAACGCCAGCGATGTAGACATCGTTTCCGAGCTCTATGAAGCGCGAGCTCGAGAATCGCTTTGACGAAACGTGACATTGGCAGCCCAACGCGTAGCGCGCGTTCCTGCGATCGAACACCATCACTTCGAGGGGATTATTTGCGTCAAGGGTGACATCATGTTTGGTGAGCCATGCTGTGGCTGTGTCGAGGAGCGTTCCGGTGGGGCATGATCTGTAAATCGCGGCGGGGCTACAGGACTCGGTGACTTTCGCAGACACCGAGTGTGCGGCCTGGTAGACCGCTTTTGCCGTGGTATGTGACAATACGATACTCATGGTATGTATCGTGTCAGATAAGGCTGCGCTGATGGCGCTGAGCGGTTAAACCGTATCAGGAGTCAAACCAAATACTGGCCAAAAGCTTGACGCATTTATGGGGCTGTTTGCCCTAAATAAATGTTTTCGCAGCTCAGATATAGCATAGAAATGCATAATTGCTGCACATTTGGTATCGACGCATCGTCATCCGATAGCAAATCACATGTTGGGAAACGACTGAAATTGCTCAAAAAGAGGGTTTAGAATTTGTGAAGAGCCTGCCTGCTTATTAAGAGTCCGTCTGTCTACAGAGCGTAAAGCGGCCCCGCCGCGAGGTTACCCGCCGCGAGGCTGCTTGTGAGCAGGTCCGTGCTTGCCGTAGGTTTCTTACTTCGCGAACAGGTTCTTGAGGTTGAACTCGGCTTGGACGGTTCGGAGCATGAGATCGGTGTCGTCCAGGCCCAGGTGCTGCTCGTTGGCGTCGGCGGCGAGGGTGCCGCGGCGGCGTGCCCAATTCTCGAGCGCGGCAGGCGCGGACTCGCGGGGGAGCGAGCGCACGTCGGCGTCCAGGCTGCGGCAAATCTGGCGCGAGTCGATGACGATGATCTTGCCCGCGCGGCGCGCCTCGGCGTAACCGTCAAGGTGAATCTTGAACCAGCTGTCCTCGAAGGCGGCGTTGTGCGCCATGTACGGATACTTCTTCATGAGCTTGAGCAGCTGCTTTTGCAGCTCCTTGTTCTCGCGGAACGGCTTTTTGCCGTCGATGTCGTCCCAGGTGATGTGGTGGATATTCGACAATGGCACGTCCTCGCCGCGGTAGATGTCGGGCAGGCCGCAGTAGTGCGCCTCGGCGTCGTGCGGGACGGCGTCGCTGGTAAGGTCCATGATCTCCCAGCCCACGTTGATGATGTAGCCGCGCTCGGGTGCGCGGCCGGTGGTTTCGATGTCGATACCGAGCACGGTGCCCTGGATGGGTTTGCGGGCGTAGGCCACGCCGAGCGCGTCGCGGTCACCGCGGATCTCGCGCATAACGGACGCCGCGGTGCGCTTCTGCATCTTGCCGATGGCGGCGCAGGTGTCGGCGTCGGACAGACCGCGCGAAAGCGTCGCGGGCGTCACGTTACGCAGACGCGCCTCGCCGATCTGGTCGCACAGGTCGCGGTTGCGGTCGGCCAGGTCGCGCACGGTGGCGAAGTCAAAGCCAGGGTCGCCCTCGGCGGTAAAGTACTCGGTCTCGAGCACCTTGAGGGCCTCCTCGCCCTTTTGGCGCTCGGACTCCATGGCGCCGTGATCGCCATAGATAAACATGGGGATAAACGGCTGGCGCTCGTATTCAAGTGCTTGTGAAACGTTCATATGCTGCTCCTTGGATGGGCCGCGTCGCGCGGCTCGGGGTTGCTGAGTTATGGCGAGATGATAGTTTACCATGGGCAACTATTGGCACCGCGCCTAGGACAACTACAATACCCTAGTTGACCGCTAGGACTTTTACAATGCTGCCGAAAGACACGAAAGGTTCCATCCGTCATGGATTTGCTGATTGATATTCTGCTCGACGCCGGCAAGGACACGCTGTCCCTGGTGCCGTTTTTGTTAGTGACATATCTTGCCCTCGAGACGCTCGAGCATGTTGCGGGCGACCGCGTCAATGGCGTTATCAAACGCGCTGGCGCCGCGGGGCCAGTGGTTGGTTCGCTGCTGGGCATCGTGCCACAGTGCGGGTTTTCGGCCATGGCGGCCACGCTGTACGCCGGCCGTGTCGTGACGCTGGGCACGCTGGTGGCGGTATTCCTTTCGACCTCCGACGAGATGCTGCCGCTTTTGCTTGTCGAGCAGGTTCCCGTGCAGACCATGGCGATGCTGCTGGCATCGAAGGCGCTTATCGCGTTGGTCACTGGCTTTGTCGTGGACGCCGCCATTCGTGGGTTGCGCCGTAACGCCCGCGCGCATGCCGCGATTCGTCGCAACGTGCTGGGGACCACGGCCAATCCGGCGCACGTAAACTGTGCGCACGATGACCACACCGGCGGCGACATCATCGACGAGGTGGCCGAGGCGGGCGTGAGTGCCGACCACATCCACGAGCTGTGCGAGCGCGACCATTGCGGCTGCGACGACGATGAGGGTGAGCACGGGCATGCCCATGGGCACGATCACGTGGATGAGCATGGTCACCACCACGATCACGGTCACTCGCATTCCCACGAGGGTGCGCCCGTCCTGTCGATCATCCGCAGCGCGATCTCGCACACCGTGCAGGTCTCGGTATTCATTTTCCTGGTGACGCTGATTCTGGTCGCCGTGCTCGAGACCTTTGGTGAGTCTGCGATCGAGCAGTTCCTGCGCGGCAACGAGACGCTCGCCGTCCTGGGCTCGGCGCTTGTTGGCCTGATCCCCAACTGCTCCGCCAGCGTCGTCATTACGCAGCTGTACCTCGAGGGCGCGCTGCAGCTGGCCCCGATGCTCGCCGGCACGCTCATTTCCGCCGGCGTGGGCTACCTGGTGCTGTTCCGCACCAATCGCAGCGCCCGCGAAAACGCCCTGTTCCTAGTCATGATGTACGTCATCGGCGCCGGCTGGGGCCTCGTCCTCTCCGCCTTTGGCCTCTAGGTAGATATTTGGGATAGGCCATTAAACCCATCGCCACGGCCTATGCTTTGGTCGTGAGTTAAAACGAAAAAGGGTAGATTTCTAGGCATGTCCCAAAAATCTGCCCTTTTGTTTTAGCGCAGCAGCTCGGTGAGGTTGCGCTTAAAGCGAGCTCGGTCCTCGCTGGTGAAGGCCGCCAGTCCGCGAGTGCGTCCGCCGGCGCGGCGCACTTTCTTTTCTTCGTGGCGGATAAACAGCTGCATGTCGATGGTCGCCTTGTCGTAGACGCGCCCGCGTACGCCGATGGCAGCGGCATCGCGTCCGAGCACCATGCTCGCAAGGCCAATGTCCTGCGTCACGACCACATCGCCCGCCCGCAGGCGCTCGACAATGGCAAAGTCGGCGCTATCGGCACCCACGCTCACATCGAGCGTCGTGACCCAAAAGCCCCGACGCGCGTGCTCGACGTCGCGCGGATCGTCGCGGCGAATGTGACGTTCCAGGTTCTGCGTGCTGTTTCCGGCGATAACAACGGCGACGCCCGCCCGTCGCGCGCAGTCGATCGACTCGCGCGTGACCGGGCAGGCGTCAGCGTCAATAAAAAGGGTTCGCGGCATCTAGTGCACCATTTTGCCAAATTGAATGGCGCGGACAATCAACGTCACGCCAAACACCAACAGCGCAGCGCCGCTAAAGATGACGAGCATCTTGGCCGACCACAGCGGATAGATAAACACGAACATGCCGGCGATGATGGAGAGCGCACCGCTCAGGATGGCGAGGGCGCGGTTGGACGAAAGTTCGGACTCCAGAATCGACATGACACCCTCGACGATCCAGCCAAAGCCGGCAACGACCACCACGAGCGTGGTGAGGGTCGCGGTCGAGAACGCCTGATTGCGCAGGATTATCACGCCGCCCAGGATGATGAGCAGGTTGGAGATGATGCTCGTCACACGCCAACCGGTGGGCAGCAGCGGCTCAAAAATGGCAGTAAACAGCCTGATGGCGGCGGTGATTACAAAGTAAAAGCCCAGGACGGTCGTCAAAAAGACGAGGGATTTGGCGGGTGCAAAAAGCAGTGCGATGCCGGCGAGGAGTGCGATGACGCCGGTGATGGCGTAGATTCAGCGCACGGCCTTGACGGCCTTGCCCGCCATGCTCTTCTCGTCAAATCCAAACTGACTCGATTTTTGGTCATCGTTCTTAAAGATGCCCATGATGTCTCCTTTCCGTGCGGTGCGCGTCGCGTTCATTGCTTTCCGTGCGGCGTACGCCAAAAGTACTGCAACAAGTATCGCCCAAGGGCGCCGATGCATGGGGCGGGAAGGACGAATTGCCGCCCCACATTCCCGAATTGTTACCTTTGTTCCCGTTTGGATGGGGACTATTCAACAGTTGTGGAACATTGCGTCGCTGAACGTTATTGCCTACGTTTTAGGTTAGATTTTCCTAAGAACAATTGGCTGTTATTGGGGGTCCCTATGAACGAAGCAGTTCCCGCAGTGCCGTCGAGCGTCGAGTCGATGGCAAAGCAGGGTTGCGAAAAGCTCGGCCTGGAAGCGTTTGATGCGCTGGTCCGTCGCGCCCGCACGTGCCGCCGCTTTGACGAGTCCATGCGCGTGCCGCGCGAGTTTTTGCTCGAGCTCGCGGAGTTGGCGCACCTGGCTCCCTGCGGCGCCAATGCTCAGCGTCTGCGTTTTCATGTGGTGAGCGGTGCCGAGGACTGCGCGCGCGTGTTTGACGAGCTCGCATGGGCGGGCGCGCTCAAGGATTGGCCGGGCCCCGATGAGGGCGAGCGCCCGACCGGCTACATCGCGATTCTTGCCGAGCGCGCCGTTCCGGGCAAGCCTGCCGCGCCCATCACCGAGGTCGACACCGGCATTGCCGCCCAGACGATGATGCTCGCCGCCCGCAGCGCCACGCCCGAGGTAGCAGCCTGCATGTTCAAGGCCTTTACGCCCCGCGCGATCGACGCCATGGGGCTCGATAACGACAAGTACGAGCTCAAGCTGATCATGGCGTTTGGCGTTCCGGCCGAGACACAGGTGATCGACGCGATCGATTCCAACCCCGACGGCTCAATTAATTACTGGCGTGACGATGCGCAGGTGCACCACGTGCCCAAGCGCCCGCTCGCCGACGTACTGGTGTAGTTGCGCGTTGCGGTTCGATGGCGGCAAAACCACCACAAAGGTGCCTGTCCCCTTTGTGGTGGTGCGAGGGGAGGGCATGTGGCCGATCTGTATTTGGTGCGGCATGGGCAGACCGAGCTCAATGTGCAGAACATTTTGCAGGGCTGGCACGATTCGCCGCTTACGGCGCGCGGGCGCGAGCAGGCGTTGGCGACGCGCGCGGCGTTCGAGGAGCGCGGCGTGACCTTTGACCATGTGTATTCGTCTCCGTTGGGGCGGGCGCAGCATACGGCCGAGCTTATCGTCGGCGAGGGCCAGCCTGTTGAGTTGGTCGACGATTTGCGCGAGTGGCATTTGGGCTCGCTGGAGGGTACATCAAACTGCGAGATGCCGGCGCAGCCCTGGGGCAATTATCCGGTTGCGTTTGGCGGAGAGTCGGAGGGTGAGCTTCGCGCACGCATGGTCGCAGCGCTGTCCCGCATTATGGCGCGGCCCCGGCACGATCGCGTGCTGGCGGTCTCACATGGCTCTGCCTGCCAGGAGTTTCTTGAGTACGTGACTGGCGGAGGAGAGCAACCCGACAACGGTGCTGTGCTTCATTTTGGCTATTGCGACGGGGCGTTTTCGCTCTCGGATTGGTAACAAACGAAAGGACCCCCTATGAATAAAGACCTGTATCTGGTCCGTCATGGGCAGACGATATTTAACCTCAAGCACATCATTCAGGGCTGGAGCGACTCTCCTCTTACGCAGCTTGGCTGCGACCAGGCGGCGCGCGCCGGTATGTTTTTGCGTGCGCGCGGTATCGAGCCGGACCATGCCTACACCTCCACGTTGCATCGCACCGAGCAGACGATCGCCAACCTGTGGCCGGGCCTGGCGTACGAGCGCCTGGACGGCCTGCGTGAGTGGTTCTTTGGCGACTTTGAGGCCGAGCGCGTAATGCTCATGCCCGAGCGCCCGTGGCGCGACTTCTATCGTCAGTTTGGCGGCGAGGGCCAGATGCAGGTTCGCGAGCGCATGGTCGCCACGTTGACCGAGCTTATGCAGCGTCCGGACCATACGTGCGTGCTCGCGGTAAGCCATGGCTCGGCTATCAAGGAGTTTATGGATCACGTGAAGGGCGCGGCGGCAGACGAGCGCGACCGCGTGCCGGGCAACTGCTCGGTGCTGCATTTTGCGTTTGACGATGCGGCCGATACGTTTGAACTGGTCGAAGTCTTTACGCAGGAAGATTATGCGCGCGAGCTGGGCCTTGAGCCGCTGGTGGCGGCAGCGGGTCCGCAGCGCGGCTAGTGCGGGCGCGGCGATACGGGTTGCCGACATAATCGCTCGATGCGAAAGGGGTGGAGATGCATGCGTTTGCTGCATCTCCGCCCCTTGTTTGTTGAGCTGCCGAGTCTTTGCGCTAAGCGTTTACGCCCCGCTAGAACCACCGTGCGATCTGGTGGGTGAGCAGGCCCGTTGGAACCTGCGGTGCGTCGCCGCTCACCTGCGCGGCGGGGAACAACGCGGCAATGGCAAAGTTGAAGGGCTCTTTGCCCGTATAGGTGCCGGCTGCGAGGGCCTCGTCTGCCAGGAGCTGTGCCGCCCCTGCCAGCGCAGCGGCGTAGGCAGCGTCTGCCGGCGTCGGCTCCGGCGCCTGGTCGAGCATGGCGCGGATAGCCCCGACGGCGTCCTCGCGCTTGACCTCCCACACGCGGTGCGTAATGCCCGCGGGATCGGTGACGGCGTAGAGCGACGCGCCCTCTTTGGCGGCGCCCAGGATGATATCCATGACGGGCGAGGCTTCGTAGGCGAGCGACACGGGACGAGGCTGAACTTTGAGCTCGGCGATCGCGCGCGCAGCGGCGGTCACGTCGGCGTTGGCATCGCCCTCGCCGCCCGCAAGTACGCCAATCGGGCAAATTGCCACGACGCCCGTCACGCGCCCCGGCTCTCCCGAGCATTCGTACACGTAGTACGCCGCACCCGGGTCCTTGAGCATCAGGCCATCGGCAATGGCGCCGCGCAGGGCATCGTTGCCGTCCAGGATGGCGCCCATCTGCGGCAGCGCCTCGAGCACGCGGTCCTGAGCCGGGCGGATGCAGGGAAACGGAAGTGCTTTCATGGGCGGTCCTAACGTGTGAATCGGTTTGTTCACGGCTTATTATGCCCCAACTTGGCCTCTCGCGCCCCAGAGCGCGTTATCGGCGAGCGCGACCAGCACCTGCTGGCAGCGAACGATATCGGCATGGGGCACGTACTCGTTGGGCTTGTGCGCGAGCGCGAGTGACCCGGGGCCGTAGCTCATGCAGTTGCGGTTGCCCGTCTTGCCGGCAATGACGGCGGTGTCGGTGTAGCCGGTAAAGAAGCCGACAGCCGTGTCCGCGCCCGTCACGTCGTCTGCCGCATGCTTGAGCGCTGCCAGAAGGGGAGAGCCCGGGTCGCGCTCGATAGCGGGGCGGTCGCCCGTCACGGTGTAGCTGCCACGGCAACCGGGGACGGCGGCCTCGGCAGCAGCGATCGCCTGCTCCACCATGCGAGTTGCAGCAGCTGTGTCGGTCGGCGGCGTTAGGCGCATGTCGACCCAGACCTTGGCGTGGTCGGGCACCACATAGGGGCGATAGCCGCCCTCGATCTGGCCAAACGTGATAGTCGAAGGCCCCAGCTCATCATGCACAGGCAGCTCCGCGAACGCGTGACGAAGTGCGCACACGACCTCGGCCATGGCAGCGACGGCATCCGCGCCCTTCCATGGCTGGCTCGCGTGGGCCGTCACGCCGGCCATCTCGATTTCGAACCACGTGCGCCCCTTGTGCGCCACCTGAATCTGCCCGTCGGTGGGCTCGGTGTCCAGCACCCATTCGCGCAAGCCGACCCAACCGGCATCGATGGCGGCCTCGGAGCCGCGCATAAAGTCTTCCTCGTCGACCGAGCAGATGAGCGAAAAACCGCGTCGAGGCAGTTCACCGCATGCCGTCACGCGCTCAAGCGTATGGATTAGCGCGGCAATGGCGCAGGCCAGGCCACCCTTCATGTCGCAGGCGCCGCGGCCATAGAGCTTGTCGTCGCGCACGATCGCCCCGAGCGGAGGGATGTCTGCATCCCACCCGTCGCCCAAGGTGACGGTATCCATGTGGCAGATGTAGACGAGCCGTGGCTCGTCGCTCAGGCCAGGCACGGTGACCATAAGGTTGCGGCGCCCGGGAAGCACCTCAAGCTCCTCGACTTGCACCGCATCCAACACCGGCCGATCGAGCTCCGCGATCTGCGACTCGATCAGCCCTTTGATATACCGCTCAATCTCGCCCTCGTATGCACCCGGATCCGAGCTATCGATTCGCACGAGCTCCTGCGCAAGCCGCCAGGCAAAGTCCTCATCAACCATATGCAACCTTACAATCAGTTTGCTTTCCAAACCGATTGTAAGCCTCCTGAGAGATCTGCGACGTGCGCGTAGCGGTATTTACCGTTCGCAGGCCGAGCCGTCGCGTTTGCCGCCCGAGTGGGTTCACAAACGACGCGGTGGGTACGTACCCTTCATGGACGACATGCTGTGCGACATATCCGCCTTTCGGTATCATCGGATACCTCCACAGGTCTTGGCGATAATGCCGGACCTGCCCGATTCTGTGGACGATCCGCGCAGGGAGCGCCTTTGTGAGCATCCACTCGTCACGCATTTCCTGCGCACCCCGTTACACGTTTTGGCGCAAGGCGGCTGTGGACGAAAGGGCAGTCGCATTGTCAGGCATGTCTGGAACGGGGAGAGGCCGTTTGGCTCCGTGCAGCAGACGGAGTTTGGCCTCGATGTTGCGTCCCCACTCTTTACCCTGTTGATCCTGGCTTCCTCGGTCTCAAACGAGCGTCTAATCATGTGCATGTATGAGATGTGCGGCACCTTTGCCGTGTGCAAGATTGCGCCCCAGGTTAAGTCGGCACTGGTGCAAGCATATGGGGACCGGTGGGGTGACGCGCGGTTGGGCTGGGAAAACGTAAAGGACGTCTCGGGGAATCCAACGGACTTGTGGAAACGACCTCCCTTGATCGAGCTTTCTGAGCTTGCAGAGTACGTCGATAAGATCCGAGGGCTCCGCGGCGCTAAATCGTTCACACGTGCCGCGAAATGCATTACGGGAGTGGCGGCATCGCCGCTCGAGGTCCAAGCTTCGATGCTGTTTGGCCTTACGAGGCTGCGCGGCGGCGAAGGGCTGCGCCTTACCAATAACGTTGAGATTCGTATGACGCGCAGCGCCCGCCTGATTTCGGGGCTTGATAGGCGCTATGCCGATATCCTGCTGTCAAATGAGGACGGCAGCCGAGAGTGCCTGGTTGAATGTCAAGGTAAATCCATTCACGGATCCATAGAATCCAAGATCTCGGACTCCGATCGAACGACGGCCCTGCAAGCGATGGGATATCCTGTCGTTCTGTTGACCTATGGTCAGCTGGCCGACTCCGATGCCTTCCGCGTGGTGATGGAACTCATCATGTCCTATCTCGATGTGCCGTTGAAAGACAAGACGCCGCGGCAGCAGGGGCTTGAACGGCGGCTTCGTGAGGAGATTTTCATCGATTGGGCGAGCATGTAGTCCCGCGGGCGAAAACGGTCGCGGGAACTGGAGTTTTGGTCGCGAAAAGGCTTCAATTTCGCCTTGGAGGGGCTTAGAAAAATGCTACCCAGAACAAGTTGTTTCGGAAAATCGACAGTCAACTTAAAAGTGGCATATAGAGATCGATTTTTACCTACTAAAACCCCTGATGAAGCTGTTTATCAATGCGGGTGTGCTTAGCGACTTGGGTCCCACTATCGATTATCCGAAAAAACTTGTTCTGGGTAGCATTTTAAAGTCGTCCGGAGCAACAAAATCGGCCCCCGTTTCGTGAAAACGGGGGCCGAATGGGCTTCGTGGTCTGTCTGGCAGGATTGGCGCCGGCGCTATTTAATCACGCGCACACGATACATCGACGGAATTTGCTTAAGTGCCTCGATCGTGCTGCCGTCCAGGTGCTCATCGGTGTCGAACATGGTGTAGGCGTTCTCGCCAGCGGACTCGTTGGTCATGCGCTGCACGTTGGCGTTGTCCTTGGCGAGAATGGCTGTGATCTGGCCGATCATGTTGGGCACGTTGGCGTGCAGGCAGGCGATGCGGCTCGCGGCGCGCGCCTTGCCCATGCTGCAGGCGGGGTAGTTGACGCTGTGTGCGATGTTGCCGTTTTCCAGGTAATCCTTGAGCTCGCTGATGGCCATGTCGGCGCAGTTGGCCTCGGCCTCGCCGGTGCCGGCGCCCGAGTGCGTGGTGATAAACGTGTTGGGCATCTTGACGGTCTTGGGCGTGGCAAAGTCACAGCTAAACCAGCTGAGCTTGCCCGCGCGCAGGGCGGCGTCGACGGCGTCCTCGTCAATGATGGTCTCGCGCGCGTAGTTGATGAGCACGGCGTCCGGGGCCAGCAGGTCGATCTGCTCGGTGCTGATCATACCGATGGTGTCGGCCTTGCTGGGCACGTGCACGGTGAGGTAGTCGCAGCCGCGGCACAGATCCTCGAGCGTGCCCACGCGCTGCACCTCGCGGCTCAGCACCCACGCGTGCTCGACGGAAATGAACGGATCATAGCCGTAGACGTCCATGCCCAGGTCGACACAGGCGTTGGCGACCTTGGAGCCTACGTTGCCCAGGCCGATGACGCCGATGCGCTTGCCCTTGAGCTCGCGGCCCACAAAGGCCTTCTTGGCTTTTTCGGCATCGACCTGAATCTCGGGGTCGTCGGCGTTGTCACGCACCCAGTTCATCGATTGCACCACGCCGCGGCTCGAGAGCACCAACATGCCCAGGACGAGCTCCTTGACGGCGTTGCTGTTGGCGCCGGGGGAGTTAAAGACGACGACGCCCTTCTTGGCGTACTCCTCGACGGGAATGTTATTGACGCCGGCGCCGCAGCGGGCGATGGCGCGAATGCCCTCGGGCAGCTCGTAGCCGTGCAGGTCGGTCGAGCGCATCAGGATGGCGTCGGCCTCCTCGGCGGTGCTTACAAACTCGTAGCCCTCGCCAAACTCGACTTTGCCGTCTTTAGTGATGTCGTCGATGGTCTTAATCTTACGCATGGAAAAACTCCTTAGCAGGTTTTGATCTAAGCAGGGTGGTTTGAAGTGGCTGGTCGGCCCGCGTGCTGCGGGCTAGTTAGATCGCGGGCTCAAACTCTGCTGCGCCTCGAAGTCCTTCATGTACGTGGCCAGCGCCTGCACGTCTTCCATGGTCACGGCGTTGTAGACGCTCGCGCGCATGCCGCCCACCAGGCGATGGCCCTTGACGTTTTGAATCTGGTGCTCTGCCGCGCCCGCAACAAAGGCGGCGTCGAGGTCGGCGTCGCCGGTGCGGAAGGTGACGTTGGCGATGGAACGGCTGTCCTCCTGCGCGGTGCCGTGGAATAGCTTGCTGTGCTCGAGCAGGTCGTAGAGCAGGTTGGCCTTGGCCCAGTTGCGCTCGGCCATGGCAGCAAGTCCGCCGGTCTCCTCGACCCAGCGGAATACCTTGCCGCACACGTAGATGCCAAAGGTGTTGGGCGTGTTGAGCATGGAGCCCTTGGCGGCCTCGGTCTTAAGATCCATGTACTGCGGCGTCTGCGCAAAGGCCGGGCCGTCGGCGATCAGGTCGTCGCGCACGATAACCACGGTGACGCCCGCGGCGCCGGCGTTTTTCTGCGCGCCGGCGTAGATGAGCCCGTAGCGCTCGACGTCGAGCGGTTGCGACAAAAAGCAGCTCGAGACATCTGCGACCAGCGGCACGTCTCCGCAATCGGGTAGCTCGTGGTACATGGTGCCAAAGATGGTGTTGTTCTGGCAGATGTAGACGTAGTCGAGCCCGTCGCCCGCGGCCTCGGCGGCAATGCGCGCGTTGATGTCGGCCATGGCGGGTATGCGGTCGAAATTGGTGTCCTCGGGGCTCGCGAGCAGCACGGCCTCGCCGTACTTGGCGGCCTCCTTGTACGCCTTGTTGGCAAAGTTGCCGGTCACGACGTAGCCGGCGCGGCCGCGGCGCATGAGGTTCATGGGGATGCCCGCAAACTGCAGCGTGGCGCCGCCCTGCAAAAACAGGACACGGTAGTTGTCAGGGATGCTCAGCAGGCGGCGCAGGGTTGCCTCGGCGTCGTCGATGATCTGCTGGTACATGCTAGATCGATGGCTCATCTCGAGCACGGACATGCCGCAACCGCGGTAGTCCATCATCTCGTCGGCGATCTTGGCGAGCACGCTTGTAGGCAGCGCGGCCGGGCCAGCTGAGAAGTTGTGCACACGTGCCATCTTCTAGTCTCCCTCGTAGTCGTTTGAACGTTCGGGATACTTTAGCACAGTGGAGCGCCAGACGCGACCGCATCACAGCAAAACCCGAGTGTGCCGCTATGATTTACAGGATGGTTACATGGGGGGGCTTATCTCGAGGCTCGCATCCGATCCGCCTCGGCCTTCGCTTGTTTCCAGGGGCGCACACGACCGTTGGTGAGGTCGTCATAACTATGAGCGATGGTACGTTGAATGTGATCTTCGCGTTCCTGAATGGTAGTTAGCGCGCGTCTGATCAGAAATAGGCTTTACGACAGGCATATGAAACCCCTTACATAGAATCATATGTAGAACTCTATGTTGAGTGTAGCGGAGGGTGGCGTTGGGCGTGTGCGTGCCTGCATTCGTAAGCGCGGTTGTCTGGCAAGTGTGATTTGGGGCGACCTCGTTAAAGTTTCTAAGCTGCGAAAATGACCGTTAACCGGATTAAATTTGGCTCTGTTAGACCAGGATTGACATGCCGACCTGCCGGCTAACTCGCCGTCTCCCCGTCGGGCGCCGGCGTCTTGACCCTCATCTCGAACGGCATCCCGCCCTCCCGGACGAGCGCCCTGAGGAACGCGTTGACGGCG
>DBEWTI010000038.1:0-18057 GCA_048205975.1 Collinsella sp. | reverse complement strand
GGGCGCGGAGCTGAGTAAACGCGTAAGCGTTTGCCAGCGCAGCTCGCAAGGCGCGTAAGCGCCGCAGCGGTCCGTCCGCGCAGCGCGCGGACGCGATTCCCTTCCCCGCCACCTTGAATTGACTAGGACCTCTGCAAAGGGGTCCTTTTCTTTTATGTAGGGTTCTGCGGAAACTGCGTCCCAGAATAAGGGTTCAGAACGGGACACACTTTCCGCTTCGGGCCTGTCTGGGAAAGCGCGACCCGGAATGACGCGAAATTGCGGGTCGCGCTTTCCGGTTGGGCCTGCTAACGGAAAATGCGCCCCATTATTGAGCGATAGAACGGGACGCGCTTTCCGGTGCCTGCCTCCGGCGAGCGTACACACCTCGTCGCACCATTCCGAGCCCGCCCGCCCCAGACATTCCTCCCACTTTCGCGTCACTTTACAGACCGTTCGGTCGCCTGTCCGCACACGCGGGTATACTCAAAACGATACTTATCCTATGCAATACGATGCGGGTTCGACCTGCATGATCCGAAGGGGGCAGTGATGGAGAGGATACTCGGCGTTAATCTCTCTGGCTGGTTTATTCCCGAGCCTTGGGTGACCCCGTCGCTGTACGCGGCGACCGGTGCATCCAACGCGGCCGAGCTGCAGGAGGCCATGGGTACCGCCGCCTATAACGAGCGCATGCGCCGCCATTACGAGACGTTTGTGAGCGAGGACGATTTCCGCCGCATGGCGCAGATTGGCCTCAATGCCGTGCGTCTGCCGGTGCCCTGGTATGCCTTTGGCTCACAGGAGTCCGATGCGTCCTACATCTCGGTTGTCGACTACATTGACCGTGCGATTGAGTGGGCTGCCAAGTACGATATCCGCGTGCTGCTCGATCTGGCAACTGTGCCCGGTGGCCAGGGCGATTCCAACGATTCGCCTACCACGCCGGAGGCTGTCGCCGAGTGGCATTCGTCCACCAACGGCCGTCATGTCGCACTCGACGTGCTCGAGCGCTTGGCCGATCGCTATGGCGAGGCCGAGAGCCTGCTGGGCATTGAGCTGCTGGACACGCCGCAGATGAGCGTTCGCAAGAGCCTCTTCACCATGACGGATGGCATTCCCGCTCACTACCTGCGCAATTTCTATCGCGATGCCTACGAGCTCGTCCGTTCGTATATGCCCGAGGATAAGATCGTCGTCTTCTCGTCGTCGGGGCATCCCAGCGAGTGGAAGCATTTTATGCGCGGCGCCAAGTACAAGAACGTCTACATGGACCTTCACCTGTACCATTACCGCGACGAGTACGCGCTCGACATCACGAGCCCCCGCGGGCTGACGACGGCGATTTCGCGTAACAAGCGCGAGCTTAAAGAAGCGATTTCGACAGGGTTCCCCGTGCTGGTGGGCGAATGGTCGGGTGCGGCGATCTTTGCCAACTCGTCGGTAACGCCCGAGGGCCGCAATGCCTACGAGCGCGTGTTTATCGCCAACCAGCTGGCTTCGTTTGCGCCGGCTGCCGGTTGGTTCTTCCAAACGTGGAAGACCGAGAAGCGCATTGCAGCATGGGACGCCCGCGCGGCGCTTGGTACGCTCGAGCGCGGCATGATTGAATAGGTTGATATGACGCAAAACAGCGCCCATATGGGCAAACTCTATATGGTCGGCACGCCCATCGGCAACCTGGGCGACCTGTCCCCGCGCGTTGGCGAGGCGTTTGCCGCCGCCGATGCCATCTGCTGCGAAGACACGCGTGTGACGTCAAAGCTGCTGATGCATCTGGGCATTTCCAAGCCGCTTGTCCGTTGCGACGAGAATGTGATCGCCAACCGCGCCGCCGGCCTGGTCGACCGCCTGCTGGCGGGGGAGACCCTCGCCTTTGCCTCGGACGCCGGCATGCCGAGCGTGTCCGATCCCGGCCAGGCGCTGGTCGAGGCGGCACGTGAGGCCGATGTGCCCGTCGAAGTTATTCCCGGGCCCTCTGCTTGCGTCACGGCGCTTGTTTCGTCCGGCATTCCCTGCGAGCATTTTTTCTTCGAGGGCTTTTTGGGCCGAAAGCACGGCGACCGTGTGCGCCGTTTGCAGCGCCTTGCCGTGGTGCCCGGCGCACTCATCTTCTACGAGTCTCCACATCGCATCGTGGCGACACTCGAGGCCGTGGCCGAGGTATTTCCCCTGCGCGAGGTTGCCGTCTGCCGCGAGCTTACCAAGCTGCACGAGGAGGTCCTGCGCGGGTCCGCCGCCCAGCTTGCCGGGGAACTGCGTGCGCGCGGTGAGGTAAAGGGCGAGATTGCGCTGGTCATCGCGCCTCCGAGCGAGGACGAGGAGGCCGGCATCGCGCCGGTTGGCACCGCGGCGGCAGATCCCGAC
The DNA here is from genome assembly GCA_048205975.1 of Collinsella sp. Classification (GTDB taxonomy): domain Bacteria; phylum Actinomycetota; class Coriobacteriia; order Coriobacteriales; family Coriobacteriaceae; genus Collinsella. The sequence goes on along the minus strand of DBEWTI010000038.1, from coordinate 15,711 downwards.
GAGGCCCTATGCGAGGATATCCGCGCCGCGCTCGAGGAGGGCGAGCCCGCCTCCGCGGTGGCAAAGCGCCTGTCGCAGAAGTACTCGCGCCGCAAGCGCGATGTCTATGCCATGGTGCTCGATATGCAATAGATGGAGGATATCCAGCCCTTGCGCTAGAATCATCCCCTGTATGCAACGTTTTTCTGGAGGACAGACCCCATGGATCAAACCAAGCCTTCGTTCTTTATCACGACGCCTATCTACTACGTCAACGCCGATCCGCACTTGGGCACGGCTTATTCCACCATCATTGCCGACGTTCAGGCTCGTTATCGCCGCTCCGCCGGCTATAACGTCAAGTTCCTGACCGGCATGGACGAGCACGGCGAGAAGGTCGCCGAGGCCGCAGCCAAGCACGACATGACGCCGCAGGAGTGGACCGACAGCCAAGCTCCGCACTTTAAGGAGCTTTGGAGCAAGCTCGAGATCTCCAACGACGACTTCATCCGCACCACCGAGCCGCGTCAGCATCACGCCGTTCAGTATCTGTGGGAGCGCATGAAAGAGTCCGGCTACCTGTATAAGGGCAGCTACGACGGTTGGTATTGTGTGCCCGACGAGACCTACTTCACCGATACGCAGGTCCAGAAGGGCGACGAGGAGTACGGCAGCGTCGGCCAGCATCTGTGCCCCGATTGCCATCGTCCGCTCGAGCGCGTGCAGGAGGAGTCCTACTTCTTTAAGCTTTCCGCCTTCCAGGACAAGCTGCTCAAGCTCTATGACGAGCATCCCGATTTTGTTGAGCCCGCGTTCCGCATGAACGAGGTGCGCAGCTTTGTCGAGGGCGGCCTCAACGACCTTTCCGTGAGCCGCACGAGCTTTGACTGGGGCATTCAGGTTCCGTTCGACGAGGGCCACGTGACGTACGTGTGGTTCGACGCGCTGCTCAACTACATGACGGCTGTCGGTTACGGTGTCGACACCGACGAGGCCCGTGCCGAGCTGGCCTATCGCTGGCCTGCACAGTTCCACATCGTGGGCAAGGACATCATCCGCTTCCATTGCGTCATTTGGCCGGCCATGCTCATGGCTATCGGCGAGGCCCTGCCCGAGCACGTCTTTGCCCACGGCTTCCTGACCGTGCGCAACGCCGAGACCGGCAAGGCCGAGAAGATGTCCAAGAGCCGCGGCAACGCCATTGCTCCGCAGGACGTTATCGACATGCTGGGTGTCGAGGGCTACCGCTATTACTTTATGACCGACGTGGTGCCCGGTACCGACGGCGCCATCAGCTTCGAGCGCATGGAGCAGGTCTACAATGCCGACCTGGCCAACAGCTGGGGCAACCTTATCTCGCGTTCGCTCAACATGAGCGGCAAGTACTTTGACGGTTGCGCCCCCGCCAAGCCCGCATCGTTCGACGCGTTCGATAACCCGCTGGCAAAGATTGCTGACGGTCTGGTCGAGCGCTACATGGCCAAGATGGACGTGCTCGATTACGGCGGAGCCAAGGACGAGGTCATGGAGCTCATCCACGCCGCCAACCACTACATCGAGGATTCCGAGCCCTGGGCGCTTGCCAAGGACGAGGCCAAGGCTGACGAGCTGGCATTTGTGATCTACAACCTGCTCGAGGCAATCCGCATCGCCGCCCACCTGCTGATGCCGCTCATGCCCCAGACTTCTGCCGAGACCCTGCGCCGCCTGTCCTGCGAGGACGAGGCTGCGAGCGATGACCTCAAGGGCGTTTGTGCTTGGGGCCTGCTTGCCGGCGGCCAGCCCGTCGAGAAGGGCGATCCGCTGTTCCCGCGCCTGGCGTAAAGATCGCGCGAGCGCCATATCGGCAATTTGCAGTTTAGCTGTAAGGGCATGGCCGCAACGGTCCATGCCCTTTTGCTTTACGATGCAGCCACCATGTTAAGGAGGCAACCATGACAACTTCGCCTTTGGCAAACCCCACGGCAACCAGGGAGCTGCTGGAGGAGTTTGGCCTTGCGACCAAGCATCGCCTGGGCCAGAACTTCCTGATCGACAACCATGTGATTGAGCGCATCTGCGAGCTCGCTGAGCTCACGGGCGATGAGCGCGTGCTCGAGGTCGGCCCGGGTTGCGGCACGCTGACGCTGGCCCTGCTGCAGGAGGCGGCGTGCGTCACGTCGATCGAGGCCGATCCCGAGCTCGAGCCGGTGCTCGATGCCCACGCTGCCGACTATGCCAACTTCCGCTTTATCATGGGCGATGCGCTTAAGGTGACACCGGAGCAGGTTGAGCAGGCGGCCGGTGGCGAGCCCACGGTGTTTGTCGCAAATCTGCCCTACAACGTGGCGGCGACGATCATCCTGCAGTTCTTCCAGACGATGCCCGCGCTCAAACGCGCCGTGGTTATGGTGCAAAAGGAAGTCGCCGACCGTATTGCCGCGACTCCCGGCAACAAGACCTATGGCGGCTACACGGCAAAGCTCGGCCTGTATGCGCAGGTGACGGGGCGCTTTGAGGTGCCGCCGCGCTGCTTTATGCCGGCGCCGCATGTGGACTCGGCCGTGGTACGCATCGACCGTGTTGACGGCGTGGTGCCCGAGGGGCTCGATCGCGAGTTCGTGGCCCGCGTGATCGACGCCGCATTTGCCCAGCGTCGCAAAACCATCCGCAACTCCATGAGCGCCAACGGCTTTGCCAAGGACGTGCTCGATGCTACCTTTGAGGCTTGCGGTATTGCACCCACCACGCGCGCCGAGACGCTCGACGTCGCCGCCTTTGTCCGCTTGGCTCAGGAGCTTTCCCATGACGCTTAATGCCGAACGCGTGACGTTTACCAAGAAAAAGAAAACGGTTGCTTGCCCGGTGCCGCTGGCGCCACTTGCCGATACGCATGCGCACCTGCTCTCGTTTTGGGGCAAGGAGGTACCCGAGACGCTCGTGCGTGCCAAGGCGGCGGGTGTCGACCTGCTAGTGACGATCTTCGATCCCATCGCCGACAAACGCAGCGTGACGGACTATAGCGACTGGCTGACGCACGAGATTTTGCCGATGCAAGATATCCCGCAGATTAAATATCTCGCCGGTGTGCACCCGTATGGCGCCCCGGGCTATACCGACGATATCCATGCACAGGTTGTTGCCGCGCTCGACGACCCCTTATGCGTCGGTATTGGCGAGATCGGCCTGGACTACCACATGGACTATGACGACGACATCGCGCCGGCGCCTCACAGCGTGCAGATCGACTGCATGGCACGCCAACTCGAGGTCGCCGTGCGCCGCAACGTGCCGGTAGAGCTGCATCTGCGTCACGAAGACGCGGACGAGGGGCGTACCTCGCACGTGGATGCGTACAACGTGCTGCGCGAGGTGGGCGTGCCTCAGGCGGGCTGTGTGCTGCATTGCTTTGGCGAGGACCGCGCCACGATGGAACGCTTTGTGGACTTGGGTTGCTACATTGCCTATGGCGGCGCGGCGACCTTTAAGCGCAACGACGACGTGCGCGAGGCATTCGCGGCAACCCCGCTCGATCGAATTTTGTTCGAGACGGATTGCCCGTACATGGCGCCCGAACCCATCCGTGGCCTGGAATGCGAGCCTGCGATGATATCCATCACGGCAAATGCGCTGGTCAATGACCGTGTCGACCGTATGGGGGAGAGCGCCGAAGCAATCGCTCAAGCCGCTTGGGATAACGCCCGCAAACTTTTTCTATAAGCGGCTGCCAAGAGGCTGACAAAACTGGTCTATTACCTGATTTTTGCCTGTTCTTAAGCTTACGACGGGGCGTTTCTATTAATAAGTGCCTACGGTTCGCGTCATGTCCCCGCATCTTCGCGCAAGCATACGACAAGCGATTGTCGTTGATCGAAAAACGGCTTGTCCACAACCCTAATATCTACCACGTCATCGCCGGACGGGACAAACAGAACCCCCAGTCCCTCCGGTGCATTCTTGAGCTGTAAGGAGAAGATTGTGGCAGATATCAAGGACAAGCAAATTTCCCGTCGATCCTTCTTGGGTCTTTTTGGCGCAAGCGCTGTGACGCTCGGCCTCGGTCTCGTCGGTTGCGGCAGCGTCGCCGGTAAGGGTGGTGCGGCGACCGCTGGCTCGGATGCTGCTTCCATCGATAAACTCACTATGGTCTGGTTGCCCAATGAGTCCAGCTCCGAGTTCGACGCGGGCCGAGAGGAGTTTGGCAAAGTCCTCGAGAAGTATGCCGGCGTCAAGGTCGAGCTCATGACCACCACCGACTACAACGTTGCTATCGAGGCCATCGCTTCCGGCAAGGCCCAGCTGGCCAACATGGGTGCCGAGGGCTTCATTCAGGCGCAGAAGAAGAACAGCAAGGTGCTTCCTCTCGTGACCACCTCCGACACCGACGGCAAGCTCGACGGCGCTAAGTACTACAGCCGCATCTGCGTGCCCGAGGCCGAGATGAGCACCTATGCGGATAGCGCCGAGGAGACCGGCTATTCCATCAAGAACATCAAGGGCAAGCGTATGAGCTTTGTCTCCGCCACCTCCACCTCCGGCTTCAAGGTTCCCTGCAATGCCATCATGAAGGCGTTCCCGGACGATGTGAAGTCTGCCGACGAGCTTAGCACCCCGGGCTTCTTCTCCCAGGTGCTCTTTGGTAACTCCCACCCCGGTTCTGCCGTCAACTTGCTGCAGGGGGATGCCGACGTCGCCGCTTTTGACGATGTCGACGTCGACACCTACCTTGACGTTCCCGAGGGCGAGCGCGACGCCGTGAATGCTGCCGGTTCCGTCTACTCCGTCAAGGCCGACGCTCCCCAGCCCTTCGACCGCGTCCAGGGCAAGAAGTTCGGCATCATCCAGTCCACACCGGTCCTCAACGGTCCCATCGCCGTCAATACCGAGAAGGTTCCTCAGGAAATCATCGACAAGCTCGTCAAGGGACTGACCTCCAAGGAGACCTCTGAGGACGAGCTGCTCTTTGCCCCTGAGGATAAAGAGGACACCGGTGCCGTTTGGAGCTTGGGCGACACTGCTGGCTTCATTGCGGTCGAGGACTCCTGGTACGACCCCATTCGTGCGCTTGACTAATACATGTCCCTGCACGTGTGCGTGTAGATGAGCGGCATCGCGTAGACGATTCGCCGCTGCCAAAACGGGCCGGACGCGAATGTCTGCGTCCGGCCTCGACGTTGATGGGAGGGCATGGGAATGCCACAGAACGCACAGCCTCTTTTGCAGGTGAGCGGTTTGACCAAAAGCTATGAGGGCAAACGAGGGTCTCAAGAACAGCACCACGCGCTTTCGGGTGTGGATTTTACCTGCGGCGAGGGAGAGTTCGTTACGGTGATCGGCCCTTCGGGCGCCGGCAAGTCGACCTTTTTGCGCTGTATCAATCGCCTTATCGAGCCCACGGAGGGTTCGGTTGTTTTTAACGGCCAGGACATCATGCATCTGCGCCGCAACAAGCTGCGCGGCGTGCGCACGCAGATCGCCATGATCTTCCAGAACTACAATCTGGTGTATCGTCTCACGGCTATTCAAAACGTGCTGCATGGTCGCCTGGGCTACAAGGGGGCTGTGGCTGGATCGTTGGGCCTGTACAGCGAGGGTGAGAAACTCCGTGCGTTCGAGCTGCTTGACGAGGTTGGCCTGGGCGAGTTTGCCTATCGTCGCGCCGACCAGCTTTCGGGCGGCCAGAAGCAGCGCGTGGGTATTGCCCGTGCGCTCATTCAAGACCCGCGCATCATCCTGTGCGACGAGCCGATTGCGAGCCTTGACCCCAAAAGCAGCCGTGCTGTTATGGAACACCTGCGCCGCGTAACTCGTCAACATGGCATTACCTGTATCGTCAACCTGCATCAGGTGGATATGGCGCTTGAGTTCTCCGACCGTATCGTGGGCCTGCGTGCGGGCGAGAAGGTGTTCGAGGGCGCCCCTGCCGAGCTCACGCCCCAGACGATCGCCACCATTTACGGTGACGACGAAGAAGGCCGTATTTGCGTTCCTCTTGCCGAGCCGATCGTCGGCTCGGCGCTTGCATCCGTTGGTATGGCCTCTGCTGCTCCTTCTGGAGCCTTGCAATGAACGCGGGGGAGTGCGGCGCCATGTCCACAGGCTCTTTTAGCAATGTGAAAGCAGGGAAAGCCCCCGATTTGGGCTGGTTTAGACGGCGTCAGCTTCGCACGCTCGCAGCGGTCGCGGCCATTGTCTTGGTTGCCGAGGGGGCATCGCTTGTCAGCGACTTCAGCTTTGGATATGCCCTGGGTTCGGTACCTGCTGCTCTTGCATGGATGCTGCAGAACTTTTGCCCCACGGCATCGTCGTTGGGACAGCTGGGCATGATTGCCGCGCAGGTGGTTTCGACGGTGTTCGATTCCATCGCCGCTACGATGCTCGCGGCCTTGCTGGGTATCGTTCTTGCGGTACTGGGCTGCTCGAGCGTCGGTGTCGAAAATGGCATCGTGCGCGGTGTCATTCGCATCTTCGCTAATATCTTTCGCAATGTTCCCATGATCGCATGGGCGCTGCTGTTGCTCCTTTCGTTCAAGCAAAACGAGTTCACGGGCTTCCTCGCGCTCTTTTTGGCGACGTTTGGCCAGATCACGCGCTTTTTTCTGGACACGCTCGACGAAATTCCTTGCGGTCCCATCGAGGCGTTGCGCAGCTGCGGAGCAAGCTTTTGGCAGATTGTCTTTCAGGCGGGTCTGCCGCTTGCCGTGGCGGAGCTTATGAGCTGGACGCTCTATATGGTCGAGACCAATATTCGCGAGGCCACGTTGGTGGGCCTGCTTACCGGTACGGGTATCGGCTTTGCCTTTAACCTGTACTACGCGTCTTTTCGCTATGACTGCGCCGGCCTCGTGATTCTCGTGACCATTGTTTTGGTGCTCGTGGTCGAGGCGATTTCCAACGCAGCAAGAAGGTCGATGATCTAATGGATACTTTTGAGCTGACTCCCGCCACGGCCGGTGCGATCGAGCGTTCGCACGCTGGGCATATTCGTCTCGTGTCTCGCCGGGGGCGCAACTATTCTGTCGTACTTACGCTGGGCATTCTGTGCCTCTTGACGGTCATAACGTTTGTGCGTATGGATTTTGGCACGGTTGACCTTGACCGCGCTGTTGCCCAAACCTGGTCTGACTTTTGCGCCATGATGTTTCAGCCAGCGCTGGATCCGCCGCTTGGAGCCGCGCATTTTACGTGGTCAAAGGTTGCCGAGAGCACACTGGTGACCATCGCGGTCACCGTGCTGTGCACCATCATCTCGGCCATCATCTCGTTTTTCTTGGCGCTGGCGGCATCCGAGAACCTCTCGAGTCCACTCGTTTCCAACGTGGTTAAAGGGTTTGTTGCCGTTATTCGAGCGATCCCGACGATCCTGTGGGTGCTCGTTTTCACCGTGGCCATCGGCCTTGGATCCGAGGCAGCGGTGCTGGGGATTTCCTTCCACTCCATCGCCTACCTCACCAAGAGCTATTCCGAATCGTTCGAAGAAATCGATGTCAATGTGATCGAGGCGCTCTCCGCGAGTGGCGCGAGCTTCTGGCAGATCGTGTTCCAGGCTATCTGTCCGGCAACCATTACCAAGCTGCTCTCGTGGACATTCATTCGCTTTGAGATCAATTTCGCCAACGCGGTGGCCGTGGGCGCCTTCGCGGGCGCGGGCGGTATCGGCTTCCAGCTGTATCAGGCGGGCAACTACTACTACAACCTGCACGAAGTCGGCGTGATTGTCTACGTGTGCCTGGCGGTGTCCTTTGCGCTCGAATACATTTCGGTTCGCCTGCGCCGCCGCTACATCATCGATTCCGATAACTAAGGAAAGATTTGCATGCTAACAAGAAGAGAGAGAACCGAGGTTCTGGTTGAGGGCGGCCCTGCGCTTGCGCTCGAACTCGAGAGGCTGGTCGAGGCCGAGCTGTCGCCTGAAGATATCGTACCTGCGCATCAGGGGCTTGTGATGACTCAGGTGCGCGAGACGGCTCGCAATACCCGTTTTTACTTGACCGAGGTGCTTGTTACCGAGAGCCGCGTGCGCATTGGTGATGCTGATGGTCTGGGTGTGCTTATGGGAGCCGACGCCGCGCACGCTCGCGCGCTTGCGGTGATTGATGCCGCTTATGCAATGGATCCGGCGCCGGTCTGCCTGGCGGAACTTGAGCGCCGCGTCGAGGAGGCGCGTGCTGCCATGTTTGAGCGCACGGCTGCGCAGGATGCTCGCACCTATGTGTCGCGTGTCGAGTTCGATGAGATGTCTGGCCAGGACATGAGTGTTCAGGCGGTGGTCAAATGAACGAGCAGGATGAGGTTTTCGATCGCGACCCGTCCCTTGACGAGCGCGCCTTCGAGCTGCAGGGAACGTTTCGTACGGTTCTGGATTGCATGGCGCGCCCCGGCGAAGTTTGCCGCCTCTCCATTACGGACGCCTATGGGGCGGAGGCTGAGCGTTGCGGGCTATTCCCCGCGACGTTGATGCTGGCGGACATGCTGCTCGATAGCGGTGCGACTTTTTGCATGGCGACTACGGGCTTTGTGCGCGCTGCCCGGCAGATTGCGAGCCGAACGCACGTGACTCCTGCGGCGCCGAGCGAAGCTGCGTGCGTGATCGTTCCGGAGGCTTTTCGGGATGAGGGCGCGGCGAGTGCAATCGCTGCGCTTACGGCAGGGACGCTTGAACAGCCGCATCGCGGCGCGACGGCTATCGTCGAGTGCTCGGTGCTCCTGGGGCTGGACGCGCAGGGTTTGCGCGTCGGCTCCGCTTCGCACGCGTGTGACAAGAGCTCCTGGGAGCTCACTGGCCCCGGCGTTGACGGCACTTCGCACTTCTCGTGCGATCGCGGCGACGTCTTGCGCTCGCGTATCGCGCGCCTGGACGAGTTCCCCTGCGGTATCGACTTGATGTTTGTGGACGGGTTTGGTCATATCGTTTCCGTTCCCCGTTCTAGCGCTTGCAGGGAGGTTGAATCATGGGATATGTAGCTGTCTCCGGTGGCGAACAGGCAATTGCCTCGTCGCTTGAGTTGCTTGAGTGCGAGCGTGTTGCGGGCGGCCGTGCGCTCGATCCTGCGCTCATCATCGAGAGCATGCCGCGCGCAGTCGAGCAGGTGCAGTCCGAGGGTTCCGTTTGGGCTCCCGAGGTTGCTGCGATTGCTCTCAAGCAGGCGTCGGGTTCTATCGAGGAAGCCGTCTTTTTGGTGCGCGCCTACCGTTCCACCCTCGAGCGCCTCTATACTTCGCGCGTGATCGATACGGGCGAGATGCGCGTTTCGCGTCGTATCTCCGCTGCGTTCAAGGATATCGAGGGCGGACAGATTCTGGGAGCAACACGCGATTACAGTCATCGCCTTATCAATTTTGATCTAAGCGAAGAGACCGACGCCGATGTTCGTGCCGCGCGTGCTGCCATCGATGAGCGTCTGGATGAAGCGTCCAAGGCATTTTACGCTGTGGCCGAGACCACGCCTCTCGACCGCGTTCCCAAGGTGTGCGATTACCTGCGCCAGATCGGTATGATCCGCCCCGTTGCTATCGATGACACCGAACCCGTCGATATCACCAAGACCCCGCTTTTCACGCCGGCGCCGCGCAGCGTTATCCTGCAGGCCCTCTCGCGTGGTCTCACACAGGCGGTTGTCGCCATCGGGTACGCTGCCATTCGAGGCTTTGGCATTTCCCATCCCACGGTGGGCGAGCTTCGCCGCGGCAGCGTGCCGGTGACGATTGATGCCCCCGGAACCGACCCCGCCCAGGCTTCTGCCGACGACGTGTACTATCTGGGGGCACTTCCGGTCTGTGAGGTCGAAAGCCTGATCGCCGACGACGAGGTGACCGAGACGGGCGAGCATGTGAACGCGCTCGATGTGGGTTACGGCCTCGTTACCGGCAGCGACGAGAGCAAGGCCATCGCCATGAGCGTCCTCGACCATTCGCTGCGCGTCGACGACGTTCGCTATCCCACGCAGGATCAGGAGTTCGTGCTCTATCACATCGACGGCGTGGAAGCCACGGGCTTTATCAGCCATCTTAAGCTGCCGCACTACGTGACGTTCCAGAGCAAGCTCGATGCAGCCCTGCGCTCTATGAATCATGCCGAGGGACAGAAGGAGGACGGTTCTCGTGCAGCGCAACTATAACTTTGCCTTTTTGGACGAGGGCTCCAAGCGCGAGATTCGCCGCGCCATCTTGAAGGCCGTCGCCATTCCCGGATACCAGGTGCCGTTTGCGAGCCGCGAGATGCCCATCGGCCGCGGATGGGGTACGGGTGGCCTGCAGGTCACGTTGTCGTGCATCGGCCCCGATGACGTGCTCAAGGTAATCGACCAGGGCTCGGACGCGAGCGTCAATGCCGTGTCCATTCGCAGCCTCGTGCATGAGACTACCGGCGTCGAGACCACTACGTCCACGGCGGACGCGACGCTCATCCAGAGCCGTCACCGTATCCCTGAGCGTCCGTTGCGGCGCGATCAACTCATGGTGCTGCAGGTTCCCACGCCAGAGCCCCTGCGCACCTACGAGGCGCGCGAAAGCGTAACGCGCCGTCTGCACGCCGAAGCTGAGTACACCGGTGCATATCTGGAGCTTTTTGAGCAGATTGTGCGCTATGGCTCCACGACCACCGGTGCCGACCATCCCGTGATGGTGCAGGATCGCTACGTTATGGCGCCGAGTCCCATTCCGCGTTTCGATAACCCCAAGCTCAACGATGCCGAGAATCTCTTTTTGTTTGGAGCGGGGCGCGAGAAGAAGATCTACGCCGTGCCGCCGCATACCAAGGTCGAATCGCTCGCCTTCGAAGACCATCCCTTTGTGCGTGAGGATTTTGAAGGCAAGCGCTGCTGCATCTGTGGGGCGACGGGTGTCTATATGACTCAAACCATCGATCCCGTTACGGGCAAGAAGGCGTGGCAGTGCTCCGATACCGATTATTGCGCAGAGCGTCTCGAGGAGGGCGGAAGTGATGAGTAAAGGCACGACGATGCTTCCCGCTACGGTTCATCATGAATTTAAGGATGAGGCTCCGGTTTTGTCCGTTCGCCATCTGGCCAAGCGCTTTGGCGCGGGCTGCGACTACTGTCGCGACCCGCATGCCCAACTCGAGCGCAACATCTGCCCCGTGTGCGGCACGGTGCACGCGGTACGCGACATCTCGCTCGAGGTGCATCGCGGCGAGATTTTGGGCATCGTGGGCGAGTCCGGCTCGGGTAAGTCGACGCTCATGCAGTGCCTCTATTTCGACCAGGAGCCCACGGCGGGCGACATGCGCGTTGCCGCATACGACGAGGGCCGGGGCAACTGCTTTGACCTTTCGCGTCAGCAAAAACGCCTTATCCGCGACGAGATCTTCGGCATGGTCTACCAAAATCCCTACCTGGGCCTGCGCATGAACTTCTCGAGCCTTTCCAATATCGCCGAGAAGCAGATCGCTGCCGGTATCCGAGACGTTTCCTCCATGGTCGATCGCGGTCGCGAGCTGCTCGATCGCGTGAACATCCCCTTGCGGCGTGAACAGGATCCGCCGCGCGCGTTTTCGGGCGGTATGCAGCAGCGCGTGCAGATTGCCAAGGCACTTTCCAACCGTCCTCCGCTGCTGTTCTTGGATGAGGTCACCACCGGTTTGGACCTTTCGGTTCAGGCGCGCGTGCTCGACCTGATTTTGTCGCTGCGACGTGACCTGGGGGTGTCGATGGTCGTGGTGAGCCATGACTTAGGCGTGATTCGCCTGCTTGCCGACCGCACTATCGTCATGCTTGACGGGCAGGTTATCGAGCATGGCCTGACCGACCAGATCATGCAGGACCCGCAACACGCTTACACCCAAGAACTCGTCTATTCGCTTCTTTAGGAGGCTCGCCGATGTACGTCATCCGCAACGGAATCATTGTTCAACCCGACCGCCTGCTCTTTGGCTACGAGCTTGTGGTCGAAGACGACAGGATCGCCGCAATTCAGCGCCAAGGCAAATTCGATGCGACCGCCGCGGGAGCCGGCGTTATCGACGCTCATGGTGGCTATGTCACGCCTGGTCTTGTGGATATCCATTCCGACTATATCGAGACCGTTATCTCGCCGCGCCCGACGGTGCTCATGGACTTCTCGACGGCATTGTTCGAGGCCGAGCGTGAGCTCATCGCCCATGGCATCACCACAATGTATCACTCGCTTTCGGCATATGCGCAGGACATCATGGATGCCAAGCCGGTCCGGCGCTGGGAGAACACCGAGAAAATCATGGCGCTTATCGCCGGCTGCAAACGCACCGAGGGGCGAAACGCCCATCTGATTCGTCATCGCCTGCACCTGCGTCTTGAGGTCGATAACGTCAATCTGGTTGAGCAAGTTGAGGGGCATTTGCGCTCGGGCGAGGTGGACGAGCTTTCATTTATGGACCACACTCCCGGCCAGGGTCAATATCGCGATATCGAGATCTGGCGCAAGAGCGTTCGTGGCGATCATGAGCTGAGTGATGAAGAAGCGGCACAGATCGTTGCCGCTCAGCAGGCGGCGCCCAAGCTTTCCTTTGAGCAGCTCAAATATCTTGCCGATGTTGCCTGCGAAAACGGCATTGCGCTGGCGAGCCACGATGACGATTCGGTCGAGCATCTGGACCTTATGCGTGAGCTCGGCTGCACGATCTCTGAGTTCCCGGTGAGTTTAGAGGTGGCGCGCGCTGCTCGCGAGCGTGGCATGTCGACCGTCATGGGAACACCCAACATCTTGCTGGGAAAGAGCCATTCGGGCAATCTTTCGGCGCGCGACGCCGTGTCCAACGGAGTGGCGAGCGTGCTGTGCTCCGATTACTATCCCACGGCAATGCTGCAGAGCGCCTTTGCCCTGCACCATGATTTCAAGCTGCCGCTTGAAGAGGCGTTTGCCATGCTCACCATCAACCCGGCGCGCGCCGTGCATGCCGACGACCAGATTGGCAGTCTGGAAGAGGGCAAGAAAGCCGATATTCTGGTCATTCGTGAGGTTGAGGAAGGCCAGCGCACCTATCCCGTGATCACGGCGACGCTGGTGGATGGCCGTGTGGTTTCGCGCATGTGGTATCCGGCGCTGCCGAGCATGTCTGCCCGTTTTGCCACCGATGCCGCGACGATCGCCGAGACCGCCGACCACGTGCCGGCAGCCGTGGTGGATACGGATGGATCGGAGGACAAGTAATGGGCGATTCAATCGAATCCTTTCAGCCTGATGCATGTCCACTCCTTGCGATCGAGGATCTTTCCAAGGGCTTTACCCTGCATACCGCCGACCGTCGCGTGCGCGGCTGTGAGCATATCTCGCTGAGCGTGCTGCCGGGCGAGTTCGTGGGCGTTACCGGCCGCTCGGGCTCGGGTAAATCAACGATTCTCAAGTGCATCTATCGTACGAATCTGCCGGAAAGCGGCCACATCGTGTACGATTCCGAGGCCTTTGGCCCGGTCGACCTTGCCACGCTCGATGAGCGTCGTGTGATCTATCTGCGCAACTACGAGATTGGCTATGTCTCCCAGTTCCTCGATGCCGTGCCACGTACCACGGCCCGTGAAATCGTGCGCGCGAGTGCCGCCGAGGCGTTTGCCGATGAAGATGCGATTGAGGAGGAGACGACGCGTATGCTCGAGCATTTCGACTTCCCCAAGCCCCTGTGGGACCTGTATCCCAATACGTTCTCGGGTGGTGAGAAGCTCAGACTCAACATCGCGCGCGCTATGGTGCGTCGTCCACGTCTATTACTGTTGGACGAGCCGACTGCCAGCCTCGATAACGCGAGCAAGGTCAGAGTCCGCGATTTGATTGAGCAACTCAAGGCCGGAGGTACTACGATGCTGGGGATCTTCCATGATTTGGAGTTTATGGAAGGCGTTTGCGATCGTGAGTACAACATGCAGATTGGTGGGTTTGTCCAGGCATAGGAGGGACGGATGCAAGAACATAGATCCGTGCAGGGGTCATTTGATCTGCATATGCATTCAGTTTATTCCGATGGTTCTCAATCGGTGCAGACATTGATTACCGAGGCTCGTGAGCGGGGTCTTTCGGGTATTGCCGTTACCGATCACGACAGTTTGCGCCAGCTGTCGTCCGTACGCGCCGAAGCCCGCAAGATGGGTTTTCCCGTGATTGCGGGTGTTGAAGCTTCTTGCATTGACGCGGAAACCGGACGCAAGATCCATATTCTTTGCTACGGTCTCGCGGCTACGGCGGATGAATCTGGTCCGCTTGAGCTCTTGGTAAACGAAACGCTTGCCCGCCGTACTGCCAACACTCTGTGGCAGGCATGGACGCTCGAGCGTACAGGGATAGCCCCCTGCGGGCGAAAAGCATCGGTGGCTGACGTGGTCGAAGTCTCGCGGGCAAGCACTGGTGTCTACAAACAGCACGTCATGCAGGCGCTTACGGGGTTGGGCTATCGCGATGGCGAATATCAGCGCGTGTATCGTCGGTTATTTAAAAACGGCGGTATTGCCGAGCGTGACATTTCCTATCCCGACGCACTTGCAATTGTGCGGGCTGCTCGCGAACAGGGCGGCGTGCCCGTGCTCGCACATCCCCAGCAGATGGACTCGTGGGGGGCTATCCCCGCACTTGTTAAGGCGGGTCTGATGGGCATCGAGGCGTTTCATCCCGATAACGATGCCGTTGCGACCGAAGAGGCCTTTAGACTTGCACGACAGTACGGAATCTTGTGCACCGGCGGTAGCGATTACCATGGGCGCTATGGCGCCCCCGAGTGCGTCGGGGCTTGTTTCATCACGCCGGATGAAGCCGGCGAGTCCGTTGCGCAGCTGTTCGACCAAGAACGCCTGCTTGCTTAGGGGGTCCAAAGATGACAGTTCGAACGGCGACTGTTGCCGATTCCGACGCGGTGTACGAGCTCATGTGCCAGCTTGAGGACACTCGATTTGACCGATTGACGTTCTGTAGGCGTTTTGGCTGGCAGCTTGCCCGTCAACCATTTTTCGCTTTTGTGCTCGAGGAGGATGACGTTGTCGGGTTTGTGAACGTGCGCGTCGAGCGGCAGCTTCACCATGAACACCCCGTGGCCGAGATTTGCGAGCTCGTGGTTGACAAGGGATACCGTGGTGGTGGACGCGGGACACTGCTGCTTGAGAGAGCCATTGCGTGTGCACGAGAGCAGGGATGCGAGGTTATCGAGGTGACCTCAAATGCCGCACGGTTGGATGCTCACCGGTTTTACGAGAATCACGGCATGAAGAGGACGCATACTAAATTCATGATGGGGCTGTGAGAACCCTTAAATGTAGGCTCTGTTAGACCAAGATTGACATACATATGTCATCACGGCGCCATATCGTTAGCCTCGTAGACCGCGGGGCAGCATGAACGCCGAGGACCTGGTAATCACCTTCAAGAGGGACATCGCGAGCCTCAGCAGGACCGAACGCCGCCGGCTCCGCCTACGAGGCCGAGCGCTCCCCGCGCTGCGGGACCGCCGCGGTCGTGAAGCAGGGCAAATCGAAGAACGGCGAGCAGCGCTACCTCTGCCGGGGCTGCGGCAGGACCTTCGGCATGGGCAGCGGGCACATCCTGGGGACGAGCAGGCTCCCGAAGGAGACCTGGATGGCCTACGCCGAGTGCTTCGTGCTCATGCTGCCCCTGCGCGAATGCGCGGGGCGCTGCCATGTCTGCCTCAAGACCGCCTACACCATGCGCCACAGGCTGATCGAGTGCCTCTCGGCCTACTCCCCCTCGTTCAGGGTCGAGCGGGGCTGCGGCTGCGAGCTCGACGAGACCTACTTCCCCGAGTCGTTCAAGGGCAACCAC
>DBEWTI010000064.1:0-2787 GCA_048205975.1 Collinsella sp. | reverse complement strand
GCCGCCCGCCTATCAGGCTCCACTCCGGTCGCCCCCCGGGATCCCCGCCACGAAACCGGACCATCTACTACGTTTGGGCGGCATCCCCCGACCATGGCGTCTCGGGCAAGAATAAAACCGCAGGTAGACGGCCTGCGGTTTTCACGAAATACGGGGTATGGTCGAGGGGTCGGGGTTGAACGTAGTAGATGGGCCGGTTTCGTGGCGGCGGCATCGCAGGCAGCCGACCGAGGGCGCCCGGAAATGAGCAGGGCACCCGTCTAACGACCGATTTCCAGCCAGTTGCACAGTACGTTGGCTCGTAACTCCATTTCCGTTGTCTTTTGCGCCTTAGTTTTGCACCTATAGCGTAATTCCAAGCGCGAGCAAAGACTTCTCACGATCGCATCAAGCTGCTCGGCATCGTTAAGCATGTCGTGTGTAACCAGGAAGACGTCATACCCCATACTTTGCAGCGCTGTCATGCGTTTGGCATCGTGGTCCAGTACGGCGCCTGATCCGTGGATAACCTCCCCCTGAATCTCCACGATGCCTGCTTTCATTATGGCTGGATTTACGATCACGATATCCCCGTAGCAGACTTTTTGCCCTGCAATGCTCTGCGCCGATGCGGTAAGCGGCGTAAGGTCGTTAACGTAAACGCTTCGAAAGCCGGCACCGCCGCGAGAGCGAGGAAGCGATAGCAATAAAATTCCTGCAACTTCAAGCGGAGAAGCTGCTATACCTGTCACCAGCTGCGCGGCTTTGTAAAACTTTGTACCCCACTTTCGTCTTTTCATCTTACTGGCGTACTCATGAAGCTCGTGTAATTCGATGAGCGGCTTCCTCATCCAGAGCGAAGTGCCCTTTAGCCTTGTGACCTCCTTCGTTTTCTTTTGTCCGTTGGGCTCCTTCGTATTTACCTGTTCTTTGACTTTTATGCGCGCATAAACGCGTTTCCATTGTGGTTCGTCTTGGCTTTCATCGAGGTCAAAGAGGGATTCGGTGGTTGCATTCTCGGCAGCCTCATTGGCTTTGTCTAGTTCCGCTTCTACTGCTACCGTGGGCTCAAAGACTGAGAACCATCCGCAGAATTCGTACATGGCAAGGACAAGATCAGTTGGAGAAACATAGCGCGCCATGGTAAATAGCGTCGCAAGTGGATTGGTAACCCTAAAGCTCATCGCGGTTTCCAGCGTGCTATCCACCTCCGAAGCATCATCACAGTGGATTGTTGTCCGTAATCCCGAATGGTAGTTAACGCCGCCGGGTGCTGTCGTGGTAATGATCGGGGTCTTGAGGACTTCGGTTACGAAGGGTGATTGGGATAGGGCCCGCCAGCCGTCTTCTGAGTTGGGCAAGCGCGGGTAGAGGTCGCGCACTTGCGGTGGGCAGCGCCAGTATCGGAACGCGGTGTTTGCGCAGACGATCTCGTCCATGTGGGCCTCCCCTGGTTTCGTCCGCGGGCCGTGCGGATTGCGGGTAAGGTCGATTATCTACTGGCGCATCATGCGGGTAAGTACTGGAAGCTGACCAAATGCTGACCAAATGCTTGACGAGTTCTGCCGAAAAACCGTCGTGTGATAGAAATCTGCTGGAAGGTGCTCTGAGCGTGTGGTCTCTGTCTCCAAATTTGCGCTCGGATCACATGGGGAATTCAATGAAATTACGCATGCGTTTTATATAAAACGAGCAATGACGTCAGCAAAAAAGGTGCGAGAAAAAACGACGCCTTAGACAACTACGATTATCCTTGGTGTCAAAAAGAAAAAGGTCAGAGGCTTAACACCTCTGACCTACTCTTTTGATGGTGGGCGATACAAGATTCGAACTTGTGACCCCATCCGTGTGAAGGATATGCTCTACCCCTGAGCCAATCGCCCGTCGCCTTTCGGCAAAAGAGATACTATCATAGCCGCGCGTGGTTTACCAAGAACTTTTTGCCCTCGATTTCAAATTCGTGAGTGCTAGTCAAGCCAAAGCAACCAAAGCAATAAATGAAACGGCAGCTAAACTACCATTTACCGCTTTATCCACGATGTCTCGGGGCGGCAGATCAGTCGCGCGTTGTTGTAAGCCATGTCGAGCGTGAGGCAGGTGCGCGCGGCGTAGAAACCGTCCTCGCGCTGGATGGTCAGCGCCAGTTCGGGCTTGTCGCCGGTTAGGCACAGGGGCAGCAGCAGCTGGATCCGGCCGCCGTAGAACTGCGGTACCGCGAGCGTGTAGTTGGCGGCGGCGCGGATGCGGCCTCGACGACGGCTCCCTCAAAGGCGCGGCGCAGCAGCAGCGAGTTGTCTTCCCCCATCAGGCTGGCGGGAATACGCGTAAGGTTCTCCTCGTCGCCCAAAATGTGATCGATATTGGAGCGGATGGGCAGACGGTAGTCAAAGACCAGCTCGGAGGGGTCCTCGGCAAAGCGCACACGGCACGGCAGGTACTCAAACGAGACCAGCATGGGGTCGCTCTCCTTAAAGAAGCCCTTCAAAAACCAGCGCTGGCGCGCGTCGGGCTTGGTGTTGGGCTCAAACAGACCGTAGATGGTCTCGTAGCGGCGCGTGTACAGGCCGGTGTTGAATAGGCAGCGGTCGTCGTCGAACACCAGCGGCAGGTTGGACGGCGCGGTCTGGTCCACGTCGCGCTCGGTCAGGAACACCGCGCGGCTAAACGAAAGGCTCTGTTAGACCAGGATTGACATGCCGACCTGCCGGCTAACTCGCCGTCTCCCCGTCGGGCGCCGGCGTCTTGACCCTCATCTCGAACGGCATCCCGCCCTCCCGGACGAGCGCCCTGAGGAACGCGTTGACGGCG
>DBEWTI010000063.1:0-14642 GCA_048205975.1 Collinsella sp. | reverse complement strand
CGCCGTCAACGCGTTCCTCAGGGCGCTCGTCCGGGAGGGCGGGATGCCGTTCGAGATGAGGGTCAAGACGCCGGCGCCCGACGGGGAGACGGCGAGTTAGCCGGCAGGTCGGCATGTCAATCCTGGTCTAACAGAGCCTTTTTAAATCCCCGTCCCAGAATAATCATCGGGATATACTGCTGGGCAGACGAAAGGAGCGCCGACGATGCTTAATGGGTGCGCATATATATTGACGGTCGATGTGGGCAACACGTTCATTCGCTTTGGCCTGTTTGCCGAGGATTCGGCCGCGGCGCAGGAGTGCCCGCTTGCGACGTGCGAGATCACGACGCCGTCGAGCATTACGGCAGACGAAGCGCGTATGCGTCTCGCTCAAGTCATGGCCGCGCTGGCGGCTGATGCGGGCATGCCCGGCGCGCTCGTGCCCACGGCGGCCGTGCTGAGCTGCGTGGTGCCGGCGCTCGAACGCCCATGGAAGGCGGCGCTTTCCCGTACTTGCACGGGACGCGTGCTCACCGTGGGGCCGGGCCTCAAGACCGGCATGCCCGTGCACTACGACGACCCGGCCGAGATCGGCCCCGACCGCATTGCCGATGCCGTGGCGGCACGCGCCGTCTACGGCTCTCCCTGTATCGTGATCGACCTGGGTACGACGACCAATATCGAGGTCATCGACGCGCACGGTACCTTTGTGGGCGGCGTCATCGCGCCGGGTCTGGCGCTCGGCGCCCGCTCGCTTTCGGCGGCTGCGGCGCGTCTACCCCAGGTCGAGCCCTCGGCACCGACGCATGTGATCGGCCGTAACACGCGCGAGGCCATGCGCTCGGGCGTGGTCTTGGGCGAGGTGGCCCGCATCGACGGCATGCTCGATATGGTGCTTGCCGAGATGCGCGCGACCAAGGCCGCGGGGGAGGGCAGCGTGCCCATCGTCATTACCGGCGACGATGCCGAGGCGCTTGCGGCCCTGGTCGGCCACAGCCTGACGGTAGACGACGCGCTGACGTTGCGAGGACTCGCCGAGCTCTACCGCATCAACCAAAAGCCCCGCCGCGTGTAAAAGTGAGGGCGCCGGTGGGACAAACGCCCCCACCTTTCACCTGCTACAATGGGTCAAACTATTGCGATTACGGAGGTGTCTGCCATGTCGGACGATCTTCATCAAACTTCGTCAGGCAAGCGCCTGGACGTCATTAGCTGGGACGAGTTCTTTATGAGCGTGGCCATCGCCGCACAGCGCCGCAGCAAGGACCCCAACACGCAGGTGGGTGCGTGCATCGCCAGCACCAACCACCGCATCCTTTCGGTGGGCTACAACGGTACGCCCTCGGCGCTCAACGACGACTTTTTCCCGTGGGGTACGAGCGACGACCCGCTGCAGGACAAGCACAACTACGTGGTCCATGCCGAGGCCAACGCCGTGCTCAACTACCGTGGCTCGCTCAAGGACCTCGAGGGTTCCACGGTCTACGTCACGTTGTTCCCGTGCCACGATTGTGCCAAGATCCTGGCGCAGGTAGGTGTGGGCGAGGTCGTCTACCTGGACAACAAGTACGCCGACACCGATGATGGACGCATCAGCCGCCGCATCCTCGACTCCTGTGGCATCAGCTACCGCCAGGTTATCGTCGATGTTCATATCGGCACCGAGGGGCAGGCTCAGCAGTAGCGCGTGTCAACGCCAGCTGGCAACAAAAGGCAGCTAAAAGAGCCCCGTCCCAAATTGACTACTCGTGAAAGTCGCGTCTGCGCGCATGGACGGCTCGTGAGCGGGTACATGGCTGTAGTAACATAGCTTCTGTCCGCGGGCGCGCCCGCGTAATTGTGAGAAAGGAGCCCCTGTGGCTGTTAACGAAGAGCTGCTTAAGAAGGTTCTTGAAGAGATTCGCCCCAACCTGCAGGCCGACGGCGGCGATATGGAGTATGTGGGCGTTGACGACGAGGGCGTCGTCAAACTGGAGCTGCAGGGCGCTTGCGCCGGCTGCCCCATGAGCTCGCTGACCCTGTCCATGGGTATTGAGCGCATCCTGAAGGAGCACGTGCCCGGCGTTACCCGTGTCGAGCAGGTCAATGCCTCCGGCGAGACCGACGACCTGTACGACGAGTACGCGCCGTTCTAAGATGCGAAAGCTGCGGACGGCATACTCCGCATAGACGTTACGCCCAAATATGCGGCTGCGAGCGCAAGGCCCGCGGCCGCATTTGTATGTAGGGAGTAGGAGGGTCGACATGCTCAACGACTTCTACCATATGCTTGATCCCGTCGCGATTTCGGCGGGGCCCATCACGATTTACTGGTATGGTCTGGCCTATGTGGTCGGCGCCCTGCTCACGGCGGTCGTCATGTACCGCACGCAGCGTCGCTGGGGCTTTAACATCACGATTGATGACCTGACGAGCGTCGTGGTCGGCGTGGTCTTTGGCCTTATCATCGGCGCCCGCCTGTTCTACGTCATCTTTTACGGCGACGGCTACTACTGGGCACATCCGCTCGAGATCTTTGCCACCAACGAAGGCGGCATGAGCTTCCACGGTGGCCTGGTCGGCGGCATTATCGGCGGCATCATCGTGTGCCGCATGTATAAACTCGACGCATGGACTTTGGCAGACCTTGCCGTCATGGGCGCGCCGCTGGCCTTGTGCCTGGGCCGTTGTGCCAACTTTGTCAACGGTGAGCTGTGGGGCAAGCCGACCGATCTGCCATGGGGCGTGGTCTTCGGTGGCACCGCGGGCGATATGCCGCGTCACCCCTCCCAGCTCTACGAGGCATTTCTTGAGGGCATTGTGCTCTTTTGCATTCTGCAGGTGCTCAGCCGCAAAAAGCCGCTGCTGCCTCAGGGTACGTTTATGGGCGTGTTCGTGATGGGATACGGCATCGTCCGCTTCCTCGTCGAGTTCGTGCGCGTGCCCGACGCCCAGCTTGGCTATCTGCTGGGCGGCGTCATCACGATGGGTCAGCTGCTGAGCCTTCCGCTCGTAATCGCGGGCCTGGCGCTCATCATCTTTGCTCGTCGCCGCAACCAGCCCCAGCGCGTCTACCTGGACGCCTAACCACCAAAACCACCACAAAGGGGACAGGCGCCTTTGTGGTGGTTTGCTGGGCAACGATGACAGAACCGTAACGTTTCCCCAGATAAAACCTGCCAAAATAAACCTGTCCCTTTTTGGCAGGTTTCTAGAAAGGCTTTCAGACTGTGAAGGATTCCGACCTCTCCACAACGGCTGCGCGCGATGCCGCTCGCATCGTCTGGTTTAAGCGCTACCCCGCCAAGCAGACGCTCATCGCATTTTTGCTCGCGCTGTTGGCGACCACGGCGTTTTCCATCGATCCCGCCCCGGTGTCGAGCAACGCAGTCTTGGCGATTGACCCCAAAGCCTCGGGCATGCTGTACGTGTGCTACGAGGTGCTTCTCTCGTTTGCCGGCCACACCGATGCGGTCATGCTGCTTGCGCTTGCCTGCTTGCTCACCTTGCCGTTTCGCTACGTGTTCTTTGGCCGTGGCGACATCTGGCGTCCGTCGATCATTCTGCCGTCGCTGTTCTTCGCCATCTGCATGGTGTTCGGCCGCAGCTACGACCTCACCGACTCGGCCGAGATTGTCCTTGGCGACAAGGCCCGCATCATCTGCGCCTGGATTGGCGGCGCGGGCTGGATGCTCCTAGCGATCGTGGCCTTCTATCTGGCTTTTGAGTGTCTAGATTGGCTGAGCTCTCGGCGCATCCCGTTTTCCGAGGCGCACTTTGGCCGTATATGGCGTGTGGCTCACGCCGTGCTCTCGGCCCATCCCTTTGCCGGGCCCTTCCTGGTGCTTATGATCGCCTGGGCGCCCACGCTCATCGCTTCGCTGCCCGGCCTTTTTATGGGAGATACGGGTGCGCAGATTCGCCAGTGGTTCAACTATCCCAACGGCACGAGCGACTACCTGCGCCTACTCAACCCCAACGTGCTGCTCAACGGGCATCATCCCGTAGTGCACACGGCCATTATCGGCTCGTGCGTTCAACTGGGGCTTTCGCTGTTCAACAGCGCTAACGCGGGCCTCATCATCTATACCTGCGCTCAATTTGTCATCACGGCTGCCTGCATGGCCTATTCCATTTCGTCGCTGCGCAAACTGGGCGTGAGCCTGCCGGTTCGCGGTACGATCCTGCTGTTCTTTGCGTTTATGCCGATGTTCTCTAACTACGCGGCCCTGCTCACCAAAGACGTGCTCTTTGCCGACGCGTTTTTGGTGCTGCTGGTACAGACCGTGAAGCTCGTGGCATGTGGCTTGCCCCGTCGTGATGCCAATGTCGAGCGAGCGGGCGAGAAAGCCCCCGTGCTCTTTGTGCGCCACGACTGGCTGTTGCTTGCGCTGGCTGCCATGGGTTCCACGTTTTTGCGCAATGGCGGCCTGGTGTTTCCCCTGGCGGCATGCGTAATCGCGGCGGCGTTTTGCGCATGGGATGTACATATCGCTCGTCGTGCGGCTAAGCAGACGGGCGCTGCGGTTTCATGCGCCACGCCGCGCTTCCGCTGGGTTGGCGTCCTCGCGGTGCTCGCACTCTGCCTTGCCTCTAATATGTACTTCACCAAGGTGTTTATGCCGGCGCACGACATTACGCCCGGCTCCAAGCGCGAAATCCTCTCGATTCCGTTCCAACAGACGGCTCGTTTCGTCCAAAAGCACGACGGCCTCAACTCGGGCGTCAACCCTACGGTTAAGGAGGACGGCACTATCGTGGAGGCGCCCTGCGACGGTTTGGTGACCGACGAGGAGCGTGCCGTGATCGACCGTGTGCTCAAGTACGAGAATCTGGGCCGCCGTTACAACCCGGATAAGTCGGACGCCGTCAAAAATTGCTTTAACGAGTATGCCTCGCAGGAGGACATCAAGGCCTATTTTGAGGTCTGGGCGCAGATGTTCAAGAAAGATCCTGAGTGCTATATTTCGGCGCTTATCAATAACTACTATGGTTATTTTTATCCGAGCGCGCGCGATGCCTGGGTCTACAGCACGGCGCGTAGTGCCGAGATCATGGCGCGCCCCGACAACCTCAAGTATTTCGACTTCCATCCGGTTGACAGCAACGTGGTGCGCTGGTGCGATCACCTGATCAATCTGTACCGTGTGGCGGTGCAGCGCATCCCGTTTATTTCGCTCACTATGAGCTCGGCCACCTATGTGTGGATCATGATCGCCGTGGTGGTCTACCTGCTGCGTCGTCATTCATGGCGTGCGCTGGCGATCTGGGTGCCGCTGTTGGGCGTGCTCGCCGTGTGCCTGATTGGTCCGTGCAACGGCTCGACCTACATGCGCTACCTGTATCCGGTCATCGCCTGCATGCCCTTCGCCATCGGCGCCACCGTCACCCGCAGCGACTTCCTCTGGTCCTAACTTGGTGCATTGTGGCCAGGTTTCTTTGCACCAAAGGGGGCATCATCACGACGCCTTCATTTTGGGGTTTATCTCGCAGGCTAGTAGGTATATCATAACGACGTTTGTTTATATTGCCCGAGCATCTGCGCTGGGCTTTAGGTCGAAACCGATAGGAGACACGTATGTCCGGACACTCTAAGTGGGCCACAACCAAGCATCGTAAGGGCGCGCAGGACGCCAAGCGTTCCGCCCTCTTCTCCAAGCTCAGCCGCAACATCACCGTTGCTGCCCGTCTCGGCGGTGACCCGCTGCCCGAGAACAACGCCAGCCTCGCCGCTGCCGTTGCCAAGGCCAAGGCTCAGTCCATGCCTAAGGACAAGATCAAGTCCGCTATCGACAAGGCTTTTGGTTCGGGTGCTGACGCCGCCGTCTACGAGAACATCGTGTACGAGGGCTACGGTCCCGCCGGTGTCGCCGTCTACGTCGACTGCCTGACCGACAACCGCAACCGTACCGCCGCTGATGTCCGTTCCGCCTTCTCCCACGCTGGTGGTAACCTGGGTACCTCCGGCTCCGTCGCCTTCCAGTTTGAGCGCAAGGGCCAGATCGTCGTCGCCAAGGAGATCCTGGACGAGAACGCCAAGAAGGAGACCATGATCGCCAACGGTGCTGCCGGTGACGAGGATGAGTTCATGATGGCCATCGCCGAGGCCGGTGGCGAGGACTACGAGGATGCCGGCGAGGAGTGGATCGTCTGGACTACTGCCAACGAGGTCATGGCTGTCTCCAAGGCGCTCGAGGAGCAGGGCGTCCAGGTCAAGGGCTCCGAGACCACCATGGTCCCGACTACCCCGACCGAGGTCTCCGGCGCCGACGCCAAGAAGGTTCAGCGCCTCATCGACCGTCTTGAGGAGCTCGACGACGTCCAGGATGTTTACAGCACCATGGACATGACCGACGAGGTCATCGCTGCCCTCGAGGAGGAGTAGCGCTCGCACGGGTTAAGCCGTGCATATCTGGGCATAATGAAGCGAGCATGCAAGCCTCGTGGAATAGATGAGCCGGATCCGCGTGCGTAGAGCACCGGACCCGGCTCTTTTATAATGATGCGAACCGTTTTGCATTTCGAGAGCCGAGATTTGAAGGGAGCGCCGCGTGCGCGTACTTAAACGAGCCCTAGCGATCGTGTATCTTGCCGCCACCATCGTGGCGCTGGGTACGCTTGTCTGCCAGTTTTGGGGGCCGTATACGTATCGCTTTATGCTGCTGATGCGCGACCCCATGCCGCGCATCGTCGTGACGGCGTGCGGCGGAGTTGTGGCGATCGGCGTGCTGGTAAGCTTCTTCCGCCTGATGTTTGCTCGTCGCGAGCCGTCCTGTGTGCATCCGGCGGGGGAGCGCAATATCGAGGTCACGCTCGCGGCGCTTTCTTCGTGTGCCAGGGCTGCTGCCGAGCGCGACGACCGCGTGATGGTCGAGCATGTCGAGGCCCGCGTCCAAGGCCCCGACGATTCGCACGTCCGATTTAAGGTCGAGGCTATCGCGCTCGATGATAAGGACGTTGCCGCTCTTGCCACCTCGATGCAGCAGCGCATCGAGAAGGCCTGCGACACCATGCTCGGCACGCCGGGTACGACCGCGCGTGTCCGTTTTTTGCCGTCCAAGACTACCGTCCAGACCGTGGAGGTTTCCGGTGAGTGATACCAATCAAGATAAGACCGCTCGTACGCCGCGCCTGACGATTGACCAGAGCGCTACGCCGGCGAGCGAACCTGTTGATTCCAAAGCAGAGGCAACCGAGTTACAAGATGCGGCAGCCGCGGATTTTGACGAGGCTATGGGTCTCATCAAGGGTACGGGCGCTGCCATCTGGAGCTATGCCGTCCGTCATCCCAACACCACGCTCGGTGCCGTCGCTGGCTTTATCCTCGCCGTGTTGGTGCTCACGTTGGGCCTGTGGGACACGCTCGTCATTGCATTCTTCGTGCTGATCGGCGCTGTGATCGGCCAAATTCGCGACGGCGAGAACGGGATCGTCAACTTCTTCGGCCGTTTGTTTAGCGGCCGCTAATATGTATTCGACTGTCGCATCCGCGGCAGGCATAAGGAGGAACCATGGCTTTTAATACGAAGGTCGATGTAGCCGATACCGAGCTCGAGGCAGACGAGACCGTCGCCGCCGAGGCCGAGGACGTAACGCTCGAGGACGAGGCGCTCGTCGAGGCCGAGTCCGATACGGATGAGGACGACGAGGAGGCGGACGAGTCCGAGGACTCGCTGACCTATTCCAACGGCGTGATCGAGAAGATCGTTGCCATGGCCACCCGCGAGGTTCCGCACGTTCTGGGCATGAAGGGTAACCTCATGCACTTTGTGCAGGAGCAGTTTGGTGCCGAGAATCTGACCAAGGGCGTGACGGTCGAGGTCACCGATGACAATCGCGTGGTCGTCAACATCTCCGTCATCATCGAGTACGGCGCCTATGCACCCGCGATCTTCGACGATGTCAAGGCGCGCGTCACCGAGCGCCTTGCCGCGATGACCGGCCTTGAGGTGGCGGGCGTCAACCTGCGCATCGAAGACGTCATCACCCCCGAGGAGTACGAGCACCGCACCAGCCAGCACGAATAACCTTCCAAAAAGGGACAGGTTTGTTTTGGCAGGTTTTATCTGCGAAAACGTTAAACGGCCGACCGCGCAAGCAAAAGCGTGGCCGGCCGTTTTTGTACGCTCCCGATATAGTCATACCGCTCGTCTAACTAAGGGTTGCAATCCCCGCGTTCCGCGTTACTCTAATGGGCGCATTGTTTCCAAATTGTTAACGAGGGGTTGCCGTGATGGCCGACGAGCACGAAACAGAAAGCAAGGCATGGGCAATTGAGGCCGCTGCGGCAGAGGCGGCGTCGCGTGCTGCCGAGGAGGTGCATCGTCCTCCCGTGGTGCCGATGGAGCGCGTGGTCGATCGCGATGTTATCGAGCGGGGCGAGCGCGCTGGTCGCAAGCGTAGCCAGGAGCCGGGCTTCCCGCGCTTTTTCGCTGAGCTCAATTTGGGCCTGATCCTCACGGCCTTTGCCATCGTCGCGTTTAAAACCCCTAATCACTTTGCTTTTGGCGGCACCTCGGGCGTGTCGGTCATTCTTTCCACGCTGTTCCCGACTCTGCCCGTCGGCGTCTTTATGTGGATCATCAATGCGGTCCTGGTCGTTCTGGGCTTTATCTTTTTGGAGCGCAAGACAATCCTGTGGAGTGTCTTCGCCTCGTTTGCGCTGTCCGCCTATGTTTCGCTGTTTGAGCTCTTTATTCCGACCGATGTCTCGATGACGGGCGATATGTGGCTCGACCTGTGCTTTGCCGTCATCTTGCCGGCGCTCGGCAGCGCCATTGTCTTTGATATTGGCGCCTCGACGGGTGGCACGGACATTCTTGCCATGATCCTCAAGCGCCGCACCACGCTCGAGATTGGCCGCGCCCTGCTGTTGGTCGATATCGGCATCGTGACCATCGCGGCCTTCTTGTACGGTCCGCGCGTCGGTCTGTATTGCGTGCTTGGCCTGTTTGCCAAGACGCTCGTGGTCGACAAGGCCATCGAGAGCATTCACCTGCGTAAAGTCTGCACGGTCATTTGCTCCGAGCCCCTTAAGGTCGAGGAGTTTATCGTCAAGCATCTCAACCGTACGGCGACTATCAGCCGCGGCTACGGTGCCTTCTCGGGCAAGTGCGTGACGGTGATTATGAGCGTGTTGAGTCGTCGCGAGGCCGTGCAACTGCGTCGCTACGCGCGCGAGATCGATCCGGGTGCCTTTATCACGATTGTTGACAGCTCCGAGATCGTCGGCAAGGGTTTCCGCGGAACGAACTAACGCAGACGTATTCAACGAACCGCCTGCTGGCGCCGTGTACCTTGCAAATCGGTCATCTTTGAGTATTTGACCCCACATTGGGCGATAATGATGCTAAAGACATCGTTCGCGATCCAAGTGATTCGCTCAAGATACGAAGGGATGATTCTATGTTCTGCTCGCAGTGTGGCGCCCCCATGGGCGATAACGACAAGTTCTGCGGCGCGTGTGGTGCCCCCAATGCCGGTGCCGCAGCCTCTGCCCCTCAGGGTCAGCCTCAGCCTCAGCAGTTTGCCCCTCAACCGCCCGTGGCGAATGCGCCAAAGGGCTGTGTGGCTCAGGCGTTCCAAGATATGACCAAGACTCCGGGTGTGCTTCAGCGTGTATGCCAAATCGCGTTTTTGCCGGCGCTGATTTGCGTTGTGTCGGTGCTCGTGTTGTTTATTCCCGTTATTGGCGGCATTGCGGCTGCCATCGGCTTTTTGGCAGCTTGCATTGCGAGCGTGTGCGGTTCCGGCTTTGGTATCGAGTGGGGCCGTGATCTTTCGCTCAAGGTTGATGACGGTATGGATCGTCCACTCATGCGTTCCACGTCGTTTGGCCTCGGAGTCTTTTCGAGCGTTATCTCGGTCGTGCTCGAGGTTATCGCTGCCATTCCCGTTATCGGTGTAGTGCTTTCGCTGGTGGAGAGCGTGGTAATTGGCGCCGCGGGCTCGTATTCTTATTACGGCTCTTATGCGCTCGAGGCTGCGCTGTTTGGCTCGCTTGGCTTGCTTGTCCTGGCTATGATTGCCACGGCGGTCCTGGGGGTCTTCTTTAAAATGTTCGCCGACATCGCCGTGATGCACTTTGCGGTGACTGGTCGTGTGGAGAGTGCGTTTTCGCTCGACAAGGTCTGGGCGGCGTTTAAGCACAACAAGACCAAGCTGTTCTGTGCTTCGTTCCTTCCCGAGTTTTTGACGGGCCTGGTCGCCAACGTTGTCACCTGGATTCTGACGTTCGTCTTTGGCACCATTGCCTCTGTCGGTATGTATAGCTACTACTACCGTCCTACGGCTATTGAGGCGCTTGTTACTGGCGGTGGCATCACGCTCGTATTGTTCTTGGTGCTGACGGCGTTTGTCACGGTATTCCTCACGGTCTTTGGCAAGATGCTCAAGCACCGTGCCGTTGGCTATTGGGTTGCACGCTATGCAAGCGAATGGGCCGATGAGGATAAGGACGACGTTCTGACTTTTGTATTGCCCTTCGAGAAGAAGTCCGCTCCGGCTGGTTTTAGCGCCGACGCAGCGCCCGTATCCGATTCCGCTGCGGCGCCGGCGCCTGCGCCCGAGCCCGTGCCTGAGCCTGAGCCCGCGCCCGTGCCTGAGCCCGAGCCCGCGCCCATGCCGGACCCGGAGCCCGAGCCTGCGCCTGAGCCCGAGCCTGCGCCAAGCTCCGACGAGGACCCGCAGGACGAGTAACCCTGCCACCTGCCATTTGGGGACGGGGTAGAAACGGTAGAAATAGCGCTTGACACATAAGCGGGGGCGAACGTTGAGATAACGTTCGCCCCCGCTTTGATATCGCGATGCGGCTATGACTGCGAGATGGTCGTGGATCGACTACTCGCCGTGTTTTTCTTCGTTGCGGGCGGCGGCGCGAGCGTCGTGGATGCCCTTGATTGCGGCGTGTCGGGCGGTGCGGGCATCGTGCATGGCGTCGCGGGCCTCGGCGGCCGTGGCCTTGGCAGAGCGCAGTTTGGCTGCCAGGTCGGGATTGGTCTCGGCGACCGCGGCAATCGTGGGGCCGTCGAGCTCTTCTTGTGTGGGCTCGGCCAAAAAGTCGATGGCATATTGGGCGGCCACCATGGAGCCCTTGGCCAGTACCGACTCGTCAATCTTGTAGAAGCAAGAATGTTGGGCGTACGTGGCGCCAATCTGGGGGTTGCGCGTGCCAACAAAGGCGAGCACGCCCGGTACGCGGCACAGGTACTCCGAAAAATCCTCACCTGAGAGTGTGCCGCGATAATGGCCTTGGCCGGTGGGGCCCAGGCATTTCATTACTGCCTGGCGGCAGCGCTCGCTCGAGGCGGCATCGTTTTCGACCTTGTAATTGGCGATGGTGTAGTCGGTGAGCTCTGCCTCGGCGCCCAAGGCGGCCGCGGTATGCTCCACGATGCGGCGCATGAGCTCCGGCATTTCCTCGTGGGTCGAATCTCCGTAGGTGCGCACCGTGCCGGCGAGGTAGGCCGTGCCGGCGATAACGTTGCGCGCGGTGCCGCCGTGCAGCTCGCCGACGGTAATGACGGCCGGCTCGTAGGGACTGATCTCGCGCGAAACGATGGTCTGCAGAGCGTTGACGATCTCGGCGGCAACCATAACGGCGTCGTGACCGCGCTGAGGCATGGCGCCGTGGCACGAGGTGCCGCGGACGTCGATGCGGAACCAGTCGGTATTGGCCATGCGCGGTCCGGGCTCGCAGCTCACGGTGCCGGCGTCGACCTCACTCCAGATGTGCGCGGCGTAGGCGCCATCGACGCCGTCGAGCACGCCCGTGCCGATCATGAGCTTGGCGCCCTGGCCGTTTTCCTCACTGGGCTGGAAGACGATGCGGACTTCGCCGTGGATGTCGTCGGTCATATGGCGCAGGATTTGCAGCGTGCCGAGCATCATGGCGATGTGGCAGTCGTGGCCGCAGGCGTGCATGCAGCCCTCGTTGACGCTGGCAAACTCCTCGCCGGTCTGCTCGGTGACGGGCAGGGCGTCGATATCCGCGCGCAGCAGGATGCGGCGGCGCGGCGTGCCGTCCTCGCGATAGGCGTCGGGCGCGGTGCCGCGAAGGGTCGCCACCAGGCCCGTCTTAAGGGGGCGCTCGTAGGGGATATTCATGGCGTCGAGCTGGTTGGCGATGTCGGAAGTCGTGCGCTCCTCGGCAAGGCTCAACTCCGGGTGCTTATGGAAGTGGCGGCGCTGCTTAATGATGTAGGGCTCAAACTCGGCGGCGATATCCTGGATAGCCGCGGTGACGTCGTCTGCCGCGCGAACCTCGGTTGCCGCCATAATCTGCTGTGCCTTGGTCTTCGTCATGGTCGATTTGCTCCTTGCTGGTTTTGCAAAATCGTACAAGCTCATTCCAGTATGCCACCTGCCACTTGGCCTGGCAAAGGTGCCGTTTGCCGCTTGGCGTTTTGTAGCTGGAGCGGGGGAGTACACTCGGGGGTGTTGAATTTCCTGCCAGAGATGGGGATGCCCATGCAACATATCGATCGGATTATCCGCTCCAAGAACGTCTTTACCGCGCAAGACGGTATCGATACCGCCCGCGAGCTGGCGATTGCCATTGCAGGCGACCGTATCGTCGCAGTCGGTGCGCCCGATGACGTGATTGCCACCGCTCCTGCCGCCACGTCGGTTATCGACTACGGCGAGCAGTTTGTCTGCCCCGGTTTCCATGACGCTCATCTGCACTTCTTCCATACCTCGGTCGGTTCCTCGCCGTACATGCTCATGGATATGGGCACGTCCGAGGCGGCGCTGGTGCAACACGCGCTCAAGTTTTCCCAGGACCTGCCCGACGACGCTTGGGTTGTGACTCAGGGCTGGCGCGACTACCGTTGGGACCCGCCCGAGCATCCTACCAAGGCGTCGCTCGATGCGGCATTCCCCGATCGCCCCTGTGTTATGTATTCGGGCGACGGGCACACGCTGTGGCTCAACAGCCGCGCACTCGAGGCGCTCGGCGTCACGCGCGACAGCGAGCCTCCGGCGGGCGGTAGCTACGACAAGGATGCAAACGGCGAGCTCACGGGTATCGCTCACGAGGCGGCCGCTATGCAGCTGCTTCCGCGCTGCCTTGAGTGGCTGGGGGAGGATCGCATTGCAAGCGCTTACGCCGATCAAATGAGGCGTATGGCCGAGCAGGGCATCACCTCGATCTGCGACATGTCGCTCATGCCCATGCCGGGCTGCGATTTTATCCGCGACGACGTCTATGACAAGCTGCAAACAGCCAGCAAGCTGGTCATTCGTGCCCATCTGTTCCCCACACTGCTGGATGACCAGTCGCGCTTAGAAGAACTGCAGATCCGCTACGCGAACAACGCGCTGCTTTCGGCGCCTGGTTTTAAGCAGTTCTTCGACGGCGTCTCGAGCGAGCACACGGCATATCTCACCGAGCCCTATACCAATCCGCGCTTCCCGGGCGATCAAGGTCGCCTGACGGTTCCTGCCGAGCGCATGCGCAAGCTGGTTCTGGCGGCTGCGGAGCGCGGTCACACCGTACGCATCCACGTCATTGGTGACGGTGCCATCCATGCTGCGCTCGATATCTTTGAGGAGGCGGCAGAGCTGTACGGCCTGCCCCAGCACGGTCATAACACGCTCGAGCATCTGGAGAACCTCTTGCCCGAGGATATCGATCGCCTGCGCAAGCTCAACGTGGTCGCCTCGAGCCAGCCCTGCCACATCACGCTCGATCCGGGTGGCCCAGAGCGCGACCTTGGCCTGGAGCGAAGCCGAATCATGTGGCCGTTCGCAACCTATAAGCAGCGCGGCATCCGCCAAGCCTTCGGTACTGACAGCCCTATCACGCCCGTTACCAGCATGAACGTGCTCTACACGGCCATCACGCGCCAGGACCCCAAAAGCCACTGGCCCGAGGGCGGCTGGTTGCCGAGCGAGCGCATCGATGCGGCAACGGCTCTGCGCAACTACACCCTGGGCAGCGCCTATGCAGCGGGCGACGAGCAAAACCTCGGCAGCCTGGAACCCGGCAAATACGCCGACCTGGTAGTCCTGGACCAAAACCCACTCACCATCGACCCCCAAGAACTCCAAGCCACCAAAGTCCAAGCCACCTACCTAGCCGGCAACCTGATCTACGAGCGCTAAGTATTCATGTCTTACCGTTTAACGCGGCTCGGGCAGCTTATTTTGGGATGGCGCTCGAGCCGCGTTTGCGTTTCGGTGAGGATCCGCCATGTGCGTCCCTGCTCTGTTGGATTTGGGCGCGGGGTTGAGGTGCTGCTCCGTGCGTTCAATTTGGACATCAGCAGTGAAACCTCATGGTGTTTTGCATACTTCCAGTTGCAGATTGCATAAAAAAGCTGAGATGTTCTTTCCGGCCCTGATGTACCCCCGCCTGGGCCGTGCAAAAAACGGAGTATTCAGCACCGCGAGCTCTGCCGGTGCCGCTGCGGCTGAGTAACGTTACGGAGATTGACGTCATTTTGGGCTCCGGTACGGCGCGAAGTACGCCCATTTGTCTCAACAGGGTCTGCCCACCGACCAAAACCGCCCGCTGAAGGCGTTCTTGGGACCAATAAGGGGTAGCGCGCGGAGTCGTGGTGTAAGAAGCAAGGGAGGGCCATCGCCTAGAATCGTCAGTGCCTAGATATTCGACGAAAGGAAAGACGATGGCCCACAGCGACATTCTATCCCAGCCGGACCGGGGGCTCGCCCTCGAC
>DBEWTI010000062.1:0-7794 GCA_048205975.1 Collinsella sp. | reverse complement strand
GCTGAGGTTCGCCATGCCCTTCTTGAAGTTGAGGACCAGGTCTTCGGCGTTCATGCTGCCCCCATCATCGCGGTCTACGGGGTCAACGATATGGCACCGTGGGGACACATGTATGTCAATCCTGGTCTAACAGAGCCTTATCTTTTACCTTGGCACGGGCTTTTTCGTGGTGTTCTTCACCACGAAGTTCGCCGCGATTTCGATGTATGCCCGCTGGGCGTATCTGTGGCCGTGCATGGGCCGTGTTATCAACAACGTTTGCTCGATGCTCGTGACGGCTCCGGCGGTGGCGATTATCTCGAGTCAAAACGTGCTGGCGGCAGTGAGCGTCGTGCTCGTGCTGTTTGTCGGCATCGCGATTTCGCTGTTGGGACAGTTTGGACAAGACGGTGAGGGCGAGGCGACGCACGGCGGGCTGGCGCTTGCCACCGACGATCTTGGCGTGAGCTGTGAGCCCGGCCAGGCCGACACGGTGCCCCTGGAGGCGCCGGAGCTTTCGTTTGACGATCGGCTCGATGGCTTCGTTGCCGCCTTTGGGCTCACCAAGCGCGAGCGCGATGTTCTGGAGGCGCTGGTCGTTTCGGACGACAGCGTGCAGGACGTGGCGGCGGCACTCTTCCTTTCGCGCTCCACACTCTAT
This sequence comes from Collinsella sp., assembly GCA_048205975.1. Classification (GTDB taxonomy): domain Bacteria; phylum Actinomycetota; class Coriobacteriia; order Coriobacteriales; family Coriobacteriaceae; genus Collinsella. Next base: position 7,154 of record DBEWTI010000062.1, on the reverse strand, counting down.
CGCCACATCGCTTCGATCAACAAAAAGACCGGTGCCTCCTCGCGCGTAGCCCTCATCAACTTCTTCTGGTCCTGGACACCCCAAGACTAGCTAACCACCACAAAGGGGACAGGCACCTTTGTGGTGGTTTTTTACCTGCAAAAATATGAATATGAGACATTTGTCACCTGCCGTTTTGGTGCTCAAAGGCATATGAATGTGATGCTGAGCAGAGCAGAACGGAGGGGGTGCACCTATGGCGTCTCGGGATTGCGCGTCTAATAAAATTGCGGGCGCGCTTATCGCCGTGGTGGTCTTTGCCGCGGCGGTGACACTCTTGCGAGTTTACGTTGCCGGCGACCATGGCGCTCAGGGAAAGACTGCCGCGCAAGTGTCGCTCAACGATTGCGCCGCCGTTCCGGTGGCGGTCAAGCTTATCGAGGACGGGGAGGCGCGGACGGTCTATGAGACCGACGATGCCGAACTGGTCGCATCGACTTTTGCCGCGCTCGATGGCTGCACCGTGGGGGATGCGGTGGATGAGCGGACGAGCGATGCCGGCCGAACGCTCGTCTTTATCTATACGGATGGCTCGGAGCAATCGGTGGAACTTGAGGGCAAAAACATCGTGCTCGATAAGACGGCGTACCGACTTAACGGTGCCGATGAGTTATGGCGGCAGCTTGCCGCGATCAAAAACAGCTAACGAAATTAGGGGTGTACGGGATGAGTGACTTGAGATTCTGCCCAGCGTGTGGGGCGCAGCTGCCTCGGGTCGCCGGCGTGACGGTGCGATTTTGCCCGGGGTGCGGCGTCCGACTTGAGGGCGTTGTGGGCTGCTCGGGCGCCGTGGGGGCTACAGATGGGGCGACTGCCGATGACGATGCGGACGAAGGCGGCGACCCGAGTGTGGACGCGCCGGCCGATGCGTCGGTGGAGACTGCCGGCGTCGCGTCGTCGTCTCGTGACGCGGCCACGACGGATATGCCTCACATCGGTGACCTTGAGCTTCATGCCGCATGCGATACCTCCGGCGGCCAGGCACTCGCGCAGGTGGCGCTGCCGCGGGGCTGGCATATCGAAGAGGCGCATCTTGAGCGCAGCGGCAGTTTCGACTGCCCGATTTCGGTTGGCGTGACGGCGGCGGGTCCGATGGGTGAACGGATTGTGTACCGCTCCGAGCTCTGCTACGTGGATGCGGGCGCCGTTGCCAAGCGTATCCCCACGCAAACCGAACGCAAGGTGTTTGTGCACGTGGAGGCAGCTTGCGACGAGCTGGCTCAGGCCTGTGCAGCACGGCTGGGCGCGCGGGCAGAGGTTGTTGCCGAGCAACCGTACCCATCGAGCGCGGCGGTCGATATCGAGCGCGAGCGTGCCCGCGTAAAGCGCGAGGCGGCAAACGACTTTGCGATCCAGGGCTTTTCGATGGAGCCGAGTGATGTGGTCTATGAGTGCCGCATGCGTCGATATCGGCTCACGGGCGCTCCGGTGCCCACCGAGCTCGCGGTGGCGGCCAAAGTCGAGGGCTATATGTTTTCAATCGGCGGCGTCGCGGGTTCTATGGGCAAAGGTGTTGCCGCTGGGGTCGAGGCGCTGCTGGGCGCGGGCCTTTCGAGTGGACTGATCGGCGGTGTTTTGGGCAAGCGCCTGCGCGAGCGCCAGGCGGCGGGACAGGGCGTCGCGCAAGAACAGCCCACGGGTCGAGGCGGTTGCCCGGACGGAGCGTCGTTCGAGCTGGGCGCAGCCGACCTGCTGCAGTGGCGTATCAGGGACAGTTTCTGTTTGGTTGCACCAGAAGGTCGTCTGGACGAGGCGGCCTCCACGGCGCTTGCATCAATGGCGTCGACTCTGCGGCTCAATCCGGCGATTGCACGCGAAGCGTCAGCTCAAAAGCAACAGATGGTGCTTGAGCAGCGCCAACGCACGCAGATGAACATTGCCCAGCAGCAACAGCAGTTTGCAGCCTGGCAACAGATGCATGCCTCGCAACAGGCGGCGTTCGACAGCTACCAGCAGGCGTGGTTCGATCGCAGCGACCGTCAGCACGCCGCGAATATGGCTGCCAGCGCCGCCAATTTTTCCAGCGCGGGCGTGGGGACGGGCGCCGCCTCGTATTCCGATGCCATTCGCGGGGTCAACCATTACACCAGACCCGACGGCACCGATGTCGAGGTCTCGGTGATGGCCGACCAGGCCTGGGTCAACGGTTCGGGCGATGTGATCGGTACACGCGATGGTTTTGAACCCGGTTTTGGCTGGACGGAACTGCCTCGTCAATAGCGTGGGGTGGCTTATGTGTGAATCGATGCCGGGTGTGTTTCTCGGCATTGTGCTAAAGAACGGGAAAGGAACAATGATGAGGGAGACGGTACTTTCGCGCACGGCATTTGTCGCGGCGGCGGGAACGGCGCTGCTGACGCTTGTAGGGTGCGGCGGACAGCGGACGCAGGATGCGACGGGTTTTAACGACGACCGCCCGGTAAAGGACAAGATGGACACGGGTGCGACGTCGGGCGATTCCGGCGACGCGGACAGCGGCTCGGGCGCGGACAGCGGCTCGGCGGATGCGTTCGATACGTGGTCGGATGATTGCTGGGATGCGCACCGCAACATCAGCATCGCGGCGCTCCTCGAGCTTAAGGGCTGGCAGTTGCAGGAGTTTGCCTCGCAGCAGGGCTATACCTGGCAAGACGCGCTCGAGATGTACGAGGACGAGGCGGGACACGTGCTCAGCGTCTGCAATATCAGCAAGGACGGCGCGACCGAATGGCTCGGCGAGGACGAAATCGGAAAGCTCGACAAGGGCGGCACCGGAAGCACCGTGATGTTCACGCTGCAACTTTCGGGCTATTCGAGCTGCGAGGATGTTATCGCGGGCTTTTCCGTGCCGGTCGAGGACCGGGCGCAGATTACTTCGGGCTCATGGATCGCATGCGTATACGGTTCCAACATGGCGCGGCACGTTGCCATGGCGAGCCCGATGGAAAACGGTGACTACCGCTTGGATCTCATTACCGAGGAGGCTATCAAGACCGGTAGGTTTACCCAGGGCGGTGGTGCTCCGACGATAGACGAATTTTGGCAGGAAAAGACTGGACGCGCGCTCGGCTAGGTGCGACGTGGCCAATACCGTAGCAAGGAACGAACATGATGAATGAAGTGACGATGAACCGTGCGGCCTTTGTGGCAGGCGCGGGTGCGCTGGCTTGTGCGCTGGCTGGCTGCTCGGGCGGATTGGGCGGCGCGGGCGGTGCCAAGAAGGCGACCACGGCGGACGCCGCCTGTGTAGACGACAACGCCAACGTGACGGTCTATGCTGCGATCAACTTGGACGGCGCCGACCTGGTGCGCCTGCTCAAGCATCAAAACTATGAGTGGCAAGGCGAGAGCGTGGGCTACGGTGCCGCCGATGATGCGGGACTTTTCGCTTTTACCTTTTCTAAGATTTCGGATGACGTGGACGAACTTGCGAACAGCGCGATACCGCTTTCGGAGTCCGAGTACGAGGAACTTGAGCCGGGCGGCGGAGACGATAGCGTGGCGATTTTGCTCTCGGTGGGCGGCTATACGACGGGCAATCGTGCGCTCACCGGCGCAATCGGCGATGCGGCGATAGTGCAGGAGAAGTGCACAATCGACGATTCCGTGTATTGGCTGGTCAAGGCGCTCGACGGCAGCCGTTACGTGATTTCGGCCTACGACACCGAAGATGATGGCGACAGCGCGCATGACATCTATATCTATAGTGAGTCTTTTATTCACACCGGTTATCTGAGCGGCGGCGACCAAATCGATATTGACGAACTCTGGAGCCGCCTGACCAATGCCTCGTAGCGCACCAAAACTACCACAAAGGGGACAGTACCTTTGTGGTGGTTTTGCCCTTGGGCTGTCTACTGTGGCGGCTCACCGTGCTAAAGCAGCTCGCCGTGGCGGGCGATGTAGCGGCGCTTTGCCAGCTGGGTGAGTGCGATGTAGGCGGTAACGATGCCGATGAGCAGCGCGAAGAAGCTCGGCGGCAGCGGCATGAGGCCCAGCGCATCGGCGATGGGGCTTGCCGGCAGCCAGGTGACGAGCGCCAGGCCCAGCACGGTGAGGACGCACAGCGCGGGCGCGGCGTGGTCGCGCGGGCGTGGCAGGCGAGGGGAGCGCAGCATGTGGACCACGAGCGTCTGCGACCACATGGACTCGACAAACCAACCGCTCTGGAAGAGCGCCGTAAAGGCCGCCATGCCTGCGACGTCGCCTACAGCGGCAAGCTCTGCCCAGCTTGCACCCACGGCGGCGGGGCACACCACAAAGAAGAGCGCGGCGAAGGTCACGATGTCAAACAGCGAGCTCACGGGGCCCAGCTCGAGCATAAAGCCCTTAATGGACGCGGCGTCCCAGGCGCGCGGACGGGCGGTCCAGGCGTCGTCGACGGTGTCCCACGGCAGCGCGATGCACACGATCTCGTAGACCAGCGACAGCAGCACCAACTGCAGAGCGCTCATGGGCAAGAATGGCAAGAACAGGCTCGCGACGGTCACGGATAGCACGTTGCCAAAGTTGGAGCTCACCGTGGTCTTGAGGTACTTGAGCAGGTTGCCGTAGGTGCGACGGCCTTCGATGATGCCGCGCTCGAGCACGCCCAAGTCCTTCTGGAGCAAGATGATGTCGGCGGATTCCTTGGCGATGTCGACGGCCGAATCGACCGAGATGCCGCAGTCGCTCGCGCGCATGGCGGCGGCGTCGTTGATGCCGTCGCCCATAAAGCCCACGGTGTGGCCGAGCAGCTCGCGCATGACGCGCACCAGGCGCGCCTTCTGCAGCGGCGAGAGCTTGGCGAACAGATGGGTGTTCTCGGCGCGCTCGGCAAGCTCGGCGTCGTCGAGCGCATCGATCTCGGAGCCTAGCAAGACGTTGCTCGCGTCGATGCCGATCTGCTCGCAGACGGTGGCGGCGACACGGTCGTTGTCGCCGGTCAGGACCTTAACGGCTACGCCCTTGGCCTCGAGGGTGGCGACGGCGCCCGCGGCACTCGCCTTGGGCGGATCGAGGAAGGCCAAAAAGCCCATCAGCACCATGTCGCACTCGTCGGCGATGCCAAACTCGCCCACGCAGCGCGGATTGGTCTTCTGCGCCACGGCAATCACGCGCAGGCCCTCGGCGTTGAGCCCGGCGACCTGCTTGCGAATCTGGGCGAGCTTATCTTCGGTAAGCGGCTGGGCGGCGCCATCGACCTCGACAAAGGAGCAGATCTCGAGCATTTCCTCGGCAGCTCCCTTGGTGACCATCTGGGTTTTGCCCTGGGCGTCGGCGACAACTACGCTCAGGCGACGGCGCGAGAAATCGAAGGGCACCTCGTCGACCTTGGTATAGCGGTCGCGCAGGCTCTGGCCCAGCATAGAATCGGGCACGACGGTCGAGGGCGTCACATCGGCGCGGTCGATGACGGCCAGGTCGATAAGGTTCTTGAGGCCGGTCTGGAAGAAGCTGTTCAAAAACGCATGGCGCAGCACGCGTGCGTCTTCGATGCCGTCGGTGTTGAGGTAGCGCTCGAGCACGATGCGGTCTTCGGTGAGGGTGCCGGTCTTGTCGCAGCACAGGACGTCCATCGCGCCGAGGTTTTGGATCGCCGGCAGTTCCTTGACGATAACCTGGCGGCGGGCGAGGTCCTTGGCGCCCTGCGACAGGCTCGTGGTCACGATGACGGGAAGCATCTGCGGCGTGATGCCCACGGCCACGCTCGTGGCGAACAACAGCGCATCGATGACGTTGCCCTTGGTGGCGGCGTTGATGGCAAAGACGGCCGGCGCCATAACGAGCATGAGGCGTACGAGCAACATGGAGACGCTCGAGACGCCGCGGTCAAACGCGCTCTTCTCGCCGCGCCCGTTGAGCATCTTGGCGATGCCGCCCAGGTAGGTGTCCGAGCCAGTGGCAACGACAAGCGCCATGGCGGTGCCGTTTTGCACGGAGGTGCCGGTAAAGACGATGTTCTTGCAGGCAGAGAGCGGCAGCGCGGAGCTGTCGGCACCCTCGACGACCGCGGCGGCAGCGGTCTTCTCGACGGCCTCGCTCTCGCCGGTGAGTGCGGACTCGATCACAAACAGGTCGCGCGCGGTGATGATGCGGGCATCGGCCGGCACCATGTCGCCGGCAGAGAGGCGGATTACATCGCCGGGGACGAGCTCGTCGAAGGGAATCTCGATGCGCTCGCCGTTACGCAGGGCACAGCAGGTGTTGGAGACCAGGTCCTTAAGGGCCTCGGCCGCATTGCCGCTGCGGGCTTCCTGGATAAACTTCATGCCGCCCGATACCAGCAGCATGATGCCGATGACGATGACCGTGGAGGGGTCGCGCTGCGGCTCGGGCACGGCGAGCACGTCGATGTAGAGCGAGACCAGTGCGAGCGCGGCGAGGATGCCGGCGAAGGGATCGATGAATGCGTCGGCGATGCGGCGGGCGAGCGTCTTGGTCGGCGCCTCGATGGTGTTGGGGCCGACCGCGCTCAGGCGCTCGGCGGCGTGCTCGGCGGTGAGGCCGTCTGCCGTGGCATCGAGCAGCACGAGGGCGTCCTCGGCGCTATGGGTGGCGGCGAAGACGGTGTTCTTGGACATGCCGGTGTGAGCGGCGGGGCGCGCCGTGCGGCGGCGCTTGGAGATAGCTTCGAGTACCGTGGCGGTTTTGAGCATCAGCATAGGGTCCTCCTTGTTGAAGGGAGTTAGCGTACGTGTCGTATTTGCTTCAAAAAACCTAGATGTCGCTCACGTCATGCTCGCGAGCTACCACAAAGGGGACGGGCACCTTTGTGGTGGTTTTGACGGCCGGCTGTTGGCGCTTATGCGTGTGCGGAATCCTCGCGGCGTGCCGAGGGCGACATGCAGGTTTTTCGACTATGACTGCCTTCCATGGCACACCTCCTTAAGGCCGGGCGCGATGCGCTTCAGGTATCTCGTACCCGTTACAATCCGCCCGTATTCTTGATGAGGGGGTTTGTCGTGTCAACCCCATTGTTCGGAAAACCATCGCCTCTGACAAAGCCTTTACAGGGTTGATTTCCGATCTCAGCCGAACACATTGAGCAAATAGGCCATTCCCGCACTTAGCTGAACGCCCCCGCGGCCCCTCCTGGGGTCCGGGGGCGCCGTTTTCCCAGTTGAAGGAACGGTGGAGATGTGTTTCGATAGGTC
>DBEWTI010000017.1:0-4132 GCA_048205975.1 Collinsella sp. | reverse complement strand
CCACACCAAGGGTGCTGTGATCAATCACGTTGAGGAAGAGTAATCCAGGCATACGTTAAGCCCTAATCGGGCGGAGCTCCGATAACCGGCTCCTACACGGAAGCGGTGACGTCTCAAATGAGGCGTCACCGCTTTTTGTTTTGGACTGGTTGTGAAAACGCACCGGTGAAGCGCTGTCTCTGCGCCGCGAACGGAATCAACCGCGATGATCAGCAAAAACGTTTTGCCGCTGGGGTGTCGATATAAAAATGGTAAAACTGCAAAACCGTTCGCCGAGAAGATAAAAACCCGCAGCTCGCGCCTTGATAAACGTAGGTAAAGTGTTTAGCAGTTTATCGCCCATGTGCAAGCGAAAGGAATCAGGCAGATGGCAATCAAGGTGTTCGCTGACGGTGCAAACCTCGAGGGCATGCTCGACATGTACGAGAACGGCAACGTTCAGGGTTTCACGACCAACCCGTCCCTTATGAAGAAGGGCGGCGTGACGGATTACCGCGCGTTTGCCAAGGAGGTCCTGGCCCACATCACCGATGTGTCCGTCTCGTTTGAGGTCTTTGCTGACGACGTCGAGACCATGGAGGTCGAGGCGCGCGAGATCGCTACCTGGGCCGAGAACGTCTACGTCAAGATTCCGTGCGTGACCACCAAGGGTGAGTCCACCGCCGAGCTGGTGCGCAAGCTTTCGGCCGACGGCATCAAGGTCAACGTCACCACCATCTTTACGCCTGCGCAGGTCGACGAGATGGTCGAGGCCGTTGACGCCGAGACGCCGTCCATCATCTCGCTCTTTGCCGGACGCATCGCCGATACCGGCGTCGACCCCATTCCGTTTATGACGGAATCGGTCAAGAAGGCCGCCGCCAAGCCCAACTGCGAGGTCCTGTGGGCGTCCACGCGTGAGCTTGTCAATATCTACCAGGCGGAAGGATGCGGTTGCCAGATCATTACGGTGCCCAACAGCATCCTGGCCAAGCGCAAGAACATCGGTCGCGACCCGTACGAGGTCTCGCTCGACACCGTGCGCGGCTTTGCCAAGGATATCGCCGCTTTGGGCTTCCATATTCTGCCGTAACGCGAACACTGACTACGCCGCGGGCTGCTCGCCCCGGCCTTTCCTTTCCCTATCGCTCACGCGCTTCGCGAGGGTCGCGCTAGGCAAAGGAAAGGCCGGGGCTGCCGACACGAGCTTGCCAGTAGGTTGGTGATAGGCTTCCATATCTTGCCGTGGACAAAGGTACCCTCGCTTGCGCCGTGCAAAATTGAGAGTATTCAGCAAGGTAAAGGCTTTTACCAGCTGGTTGAAGCACGGAACAACCCCCGTTTTGGCTCTGATGACGCTAAAACGGGGGCTGTTTTTGACGTTATTGTCTCTGAGGGGCGTTCGGAGCGGCGGAAATTGCAGAATACTCGCGATTTTGCACGTTGCTACAGGGGGTACCTTGCTTTGACGGTTTACTTCCCCTGCACCATGGTGAGGGAGATTTTCTTGCGGTCGCGATCGACCTTTTCGACCCACACCTTGACCGTATCGCCGACGCGCACGACGTCGCTCGGGTGCTTGACGAAGCGGTTAGCCAGCTTGGAGATGTGCACGAGACCGTCCTGGTGCACGCCTACGTCGACGAAGGCGCCAAAGTCGACGACGTTGCGCACCGTGCCCTTGAGCTCCATGCCGGGCTCCAGGTCGTCGATGGAAAGCGCCGAGCGGCTAAAGACCACCTCGGGTGCGTCATCGCGCGGGTCGCGGCCGGGCTTCTTGAGCTCGTTGACGATGTCGATGAGCGTGAGGGCGCCGCAGTCCAGGTCGCTTGCCAGCGCCGAGATGCTGCCCAAGCGGCGCTCGATATCGGGCACGCCGCCGCGGCTGAGCTCGCTCGCCGCCACGCCGGCGCGTTCCAGAACGGACGTGGCCACCTCGTAGCTCTCGGGGTGGACGCTCGTCGCGTCGAGCGGGTTCTTGCCGCCGCTGATGCGCAGGAAGCCCGCGGCGTTGAGGTATGCCTTGGGTCCCAGCTTGGGGACCTTCTTGAGCTGGCGGCGATCGGTAAAGGCGCCGTTTTCCTCGCGGTAGGCAACGATGTTCTTGGCTACGCTCGGCGTGATGCCTGACACGTAGCCCAGCAAGCTCGCGCTCGCGGTGTTCACGTCGACGCCCACGCGGTTGACGACGTCCTCCACCACGTGGCCCAGGGTGCGCGAAAGCTCGGTCTGGTCAAGGTCGTGCTGGTACTGGCCCACGCCGATGGACTGGGGCGGAATCTTGACGAGCTCGGCCAGCGGGTCCTGCAGGCGGCGGCCCAGGCTCATGGCGCCGCGCACGGTGACGTCCAGGTCGGGATACTCCTGGCTCGCGAGCTCGGAGGCGGAGTACACTGACGCGCCGGCCTCGTTCACGATCGTATAGCGCAGCGAGGGCGCCTGCTCGGCAATGAACTCCGAGACGACTTCCTCGGTCTCGCGGCTGGCGGTGCCGTTGCCGATGACGATGGTGTTGACGCCGTCCTTCTTGACGAGGCGGGCGAGCTCGCGCTTGGTGCCGGCGACGTCGTGGCGCGGCTTGGTGGGGTAGACCACGCCGTGGTCGAGCAGCTTACCGGTCTCGTCCATGACAGCGACTTTGCAGCCGGTGCGGTAGCCCGGGTCGAGCGCGAGCACGCGGGCGCCACGGACGGGACGCGCCGAGAGCAGGCCCTCGAGATTCTTTGCAAAGACGTTGATGGCCTCGGTCTGGGCGCGGACGGTGAGCTTGGCGCGGGCCTCGCGCTCCAGCGAGGGAGCCATCAGACGTTTGTAGCCGTCGGCGATGGCGGCGTCAAAGACCGGGGCGAAGACGCCTTGGCGGCGGGGCCAGCGGTTGCCGAGGCGCGCCGTGGCGGCGACGCCGTCGACGTTCACGCGCACGCGGAGCTTGCCCTCGCGCTCGCCGCGGTCGATAGCCAGCACGCGGTGGTTGGGGATGCGGCGCAGCGGCTCGTCATAGCTGTAGTAAGGCTCGTAGGGAGTCTTCTCGGCGGGATCGGTGGCCTCGACAACGATGTCGGCCGTGTTCTGGGTGAAGGCGCGCAGGTCGGCGACGTTCTCGGGGTCCTCGGCCACCGTCTCGGCCACGATGTCGGCCGCACCGGCGAGTGCCTTCTCGGGCGTGTCGAAGCCGGCGTCCTCGTTGACGTAGGCCGCGGCAGCGTCGAGCGCGCTGCCCTTGGCCGAGGCCTGCATGATGATCATATTGGCGAGCGGCTCCAGGCCGGCCTCGCGAGCCTTCTGCGCGCGGGTCATGCGCTTCTTGCGGTAGGGCTTATAGAGGTCCTCGACGCGCTGGAGCTGCGTGGCCTCGCGAATCTGCTGCTCGAGCTCGGGCGTGAGCTTGCCCTGGGCATCGATGAGCAGGATGACGTCGTCTTTACGCTGCTCAAGATTGCGCAGGTAGGACAGGCGCTCGTCGAGTGCACGCAGGGCGACGTCGTCCATGCCGCCCGTGGCTTCCTTGCGGTAGCGCGAGATAAAGGGGATGGTGTTGCCCTCGTCGATGAGCTTGACGGCCGCCTCGACGTTGGCGGCCTTAAGGTTGAGCTCGCGGGCGAGCTGGGCGATAAGATCCATGGGACTCCTTGCGTTTAAGGTGCGTTTGCAGCACAGGGCTACCAAGGATACCACCCGCCACTACGCCCAGGCAGTCATTTTGGGCCGGGGCTCTTTTAGCTACCCAAGCTGATGAAGTGAACGGTTTGGCCGATTGACTGCCGGGGTAGCTAAAAGAGCCCCGTCCCAAAAAGACTACTCAAAAAGACTGTTTTTAAGGGCTGTGCCACGAAAACGGCCTATCTACTACGTTTGACCCGTATGGGTCGACCATACCTGGTTTTTCCGAAAATCGGCAAGCCGTCTAACTGCGGTTTTGATTTCGCGAAAATTGGCATGGTTGAGGGTAGTCGGCTAAACGTAGTAGATGGGCCCATTTCGTGGCGAACGATTCAAGCCGAGGCGCAAAATAGGGTAGCGCGCGGAGTCGTGGTGTAAGAAGCAAGGGAGGGCCATCGCCTAGAATCGTCAGTGCCTAGATATTCGACGAAAGGAAAGACGATGGCCCACAGCGACATTCTATCCCAGCCGGACCGGGGGCTCGCCCTCGACC
>DBEWTI010000059.1:0-16570 GCA_048205975.1 Collinsella sp. | reverse complement strand
CTACCGCCATATGCGGCACGATTCGGCGGTCTGGAGCACGTTTTGCCTTAGATTTGCTAAGGCAGGGAGACCTGCTGGTCAAAAAACATCAAATATGAGTACTGCTACCGATTTGGTAGCAGCAATTTTGGACTAATAAGGCCAGATAGCAAGTCGAAATGGCGATGAATGCACGATTTTGATCTAGCTGTTAGTCCTTATAATGGACATATGTTGCGTAACTTAAGCAAATACTATCTTTTTATATGTTGTAAGCAAGGTAGCAGTACTCATTTTTGCCATTTTTTGGCCACGACCTTTGTGACAGACGTGCTGGCGGGTTCGAATCCCTCTGCGATGGGCCAAAAAAGAAAGGCCCCCATAGCCGGGAGCCTATCAAATCAGTGGTGGGCGATGAGGAATGTCGCGTGCGGCTGGCGCCGCCCGCGCCCCGCTTCGTCGCTCCGCTCCTCGCGTGCTGCGCTGGAAAACGCTTCGCGTTTCCTCAGCTCCGCACCCTTGCGGGTTCGAATCCCATGCGCTGGGCCCAAAAATGAAAGGCCCCCATAGCTGGGAGCCTATCAAATCAGTGGTGGGCGATGAGGGATTCGAACCCCCAGCCTTGTGCGTGTAAAGCACCTGCGCTAACCGTTGCGCCAATCGCCCGTGCGGAGAGAGTATAGCAAAACAATCGCCTCATTCATCTCATATCCATTAAAGGTAACCGTCGCGTGTCACAGCGGAGCTGATTCAGTTGAGATTGCCTGAACATTCCGCCCCTCTTTACGCCCTCGGGTATACTCAAAAGCTACTGATTCGATTTGATGCCCAGCAACAGCAGAGGGGATAGTATATGTGCGGTTTTGTCGGTTTTGTCGGTGGGACGGATAACCAATCCGAGGTGCTCACCAAGATGATGGACCGCATCGTCCATCGCGGTCCCGACATGGGCGGTCAGTTTATCGACGGCCGCGTTGCCCTCGGCTTCCGCCGCTTGTCGATCCTCGACCTGACCGAGGCAGGCGCTCAGCCTATGGCCAATGAAGACGGCAGCGTCGTTATCGTCTTCAACGGCGAGATCTACAACTTCCAAGAACTCCGTTCCGAGCTCGAGGCCAAGGGCTATAAGTTCCACTGCGGCGCCGACACCGAGAGCCTCCTGCACGGCTATGAGGAGTGGGGCGAGGCAGTACTTGATCGCTTGCGCGGTATGTACGCCTTCGTCATCTGGGACAAGAAGAAGAACAAGCTTTTTGGCGCCCGCGATATCTTTGGCATCAAGCCGCTCTACTACTATCCCATGGCCGATGCGGGCGACGGCGCTCCGGGCGTGCTCTTTGGTTCCGAGATCAAGAGCTTCCTAGACTACCCGCACTTCCACAAGGCGGTCAACAAAAAGGCCCTGCGTCCGTACATGACGCTACAGTATTCGGCAACCGAGGAGACCTTCTTCGAGGGTGTCTACAAGCTGCCGCCGGCGCATTACTTTACCGTAGACATCCCGACCGGCAAGATGAACATCGAGCGCTACTGGGATTGCGATTACTCTGCCGTCGAGAAGCCGTTCGAGGAGTACGTCGACGAGCTGGACGAGGTCGTGCACGAGAGCGTCGAGGCCCATCGCATCGCCGACGTCAAGGTCGCGTCGTTCCTCTCCGGCGGCGTCGACTCCAGCTACATCGCCGCTTGCCTCATGCCCGACAAGACCTTCTCGGTGGGCTTTGACTACAAGAACTTCAACGAGACCAACTACGCCAAGGAACTTTCTGACAAGCTCGGCGTCGAGAATGTCCGCAAGATGATTACCGCCGACGAGTTCTTCGGTGCGCTCGAGGACATCCAGTATCACATGGACGAGCCGCAGTCCAACCTGTCTTCCGTGCCGCTGTGGTTCTTGGCCGAGATGGCCCGCAAGGACGTCACCGTCGTGCTTTCGGGCGAAGGCGCCGACGAGCTCTTTGGCGGCTACGCCTACTACGAGGACACGGTCCCAGTCCGCAAGTACAAAAAGATGGTGCCGCTGCCCATCCGTCGCGCGCTCGGTAACCTGGCGTTGCATATGCCGTACTTCAAGGGACATAACTTCCTGGTCAAGGGTGCCGAGATCCCCGAGAAGTCGTTCCTGGGACAGGCTCTGGTATGGCCGGAGCGCGAGGTCGACGGCGTGCTCAAGCCCGAGTACAACACCGGCGATGGCGCCTTCGAGCTTGCCGCTCCCATCTATGCGCGCGTGAAGGGTCAGCCCGAGCTGGTCAAGAAGCAGTACCTGGACATGAACATGTGGCTCCCGGGCGACATTCTGCTCAAGGCCGACAAGATGTGCATGGCGCACTCGCTGGAGCTGCGCGTGCCCTTCCTGGACCGCAAAGTCATGGAGTTCGCCGAGCACATTCCCGACCGCTACCGCATCAACGAGAACGGCAACAAACAGGTACTCCGCCACGCTGCCAACAAGTCGCTGCCCGATGAGTGGGCCACCCGTCCCAAGGTGGGCTTCCCGGTGCCGATTGTCTACTGGCTGCGCGAGCAAAAGTGGTACGACTATGTCAAGGAGTACTTCACCGCGCCGTGGGCAAGCGAGTTCTTCGATACCGACGAGCTCATGCACCTGCTCGATCTGCACTTTGCGGGCAAGGGCGATTTCCAGCGCAAGATCTATACGCCGCTCGTGTTCCTGGTGTGGTACAAGCGCTTCTTTATCGACGAGGACCAGCCCGCTGTTCAGGCTGCCTAGCCTCGGCTTACGAACGCCTGCGCGTAACGGCTCCTCCGGGAGCCGTTTTTGCGTGGGTGCGTTTCAGTTACTATAAAAACCGTTCCTGCCAAATGGCTGAGAAAGGTGAAAGATGCACCATTCGGATTCCGCGACCGTGACCACGGTCGATACGCTTGCCAAGCTTCTCGATGTGTGCGGCGAGCTGCGCGCATCAGAGCAGGTTGACGAGCGTGCCGTGACCGGCTGCTCGTTTGATTCGCGCGCGGTCTCGGCAGGTGACGTGTTCTTTTGCAAAGGCGCTGCCTTTAAGCCCGCGTTTTTGAGCATGGCGCTCGATGCGGGCGCCGTCGCATTTGTGTGCGAGGAGTCGCTGGTCGAGTCTCTGGAGCCGCTGGCGCAGGAGAGCGGTGCTGCGATGCTGGTTGTTGATAGCGTTCGCACGGCCATGGCCCTGTTGCCGCCGGAGGTCTACGACCGTCCCGACCACGATGTCAAGATCGTGGGCATCACCGGTACCAAGGGAAAGACCACGGCCGCTTTTATGCTTCAGTCCATCATCAAGGCAGCGGGCGAGTCCTGCGGCATGATCGGCTCGGTGAGTACCGACGATGGTATCGAGTGCTACGAGAGCACCAATACTACGCCCGAGGCCCCCGAGGTCTGGCGCCATATCGCCAACTGCCGTGAGTCCGGTCGCCAGTCCATGGTCATGGAGGTCTCGAGCCAGGCGCTCAAGTACCAACGCGTCGAGAATCTGCCGTTTGACGTGGCGTGCTTCCTCAACATCGGCCGTGACCACATCTCGCCGATCGAACACCCCACGTTTGAGGATTATTTTGAGAGCAAACTCAGAATCTTTGACCAGGCAAAGACCGCCGTGGTGAATCTGGGCACCGAAGAGGTTGACCGTGTGCTGGAGGCAGCGTCGACGGCCGAGCGCTTGGTGACCGTTGGCGTCGAGCATCCCGAGGCAAGCCTGTGGGCGAGCGATGTGCGCATGGTCGGCTTTAGCATCGAGTTCAACTTGCATGGTCTGTGTGCCGACGAGTCCGAGGCGGGGGAGAAGATCCTGCTGGGTATCGCGGGAGACTTTAACGTGGAGAACGCGCTGGTCGCTATCGCCGCTGCGCACGAGATCGGCATCGGTATCGATGCCATCAAGAAGGGCCTCTCCAAACTGCGTGTGCCGGGCCGTATGGAGGTCGTGGAGTCGAAGGACGGCCGCGTGATCTGCGTCGTTGACTATGCGCACAACCAGCTTTCGTTCCGTTCGCTTTTCTCGTCGGTCAAGCGCGCGTTTCCCACTAGTCCAGTCATTGCAGTGTTTGGCGCTGCCGGCGGCAAGGCGCAGGAGCGCCGCGAGCAGCTTCCGCGCGAGGCCGCACCATATTCCGACCTGATGATTTTTGCCAACGAGGACCCGGCTCACGAGGACCCGATGAAGGTCTGTCGCGAGCTTGCCGAACACGTTCCCGACGATACGCCGAACAAGATCATCCTCGATCGCGAAGCCGCTGTGCACGCGGCGTTCAAGGCGGCGCGCGAGGAGTACGTCAACCCCGATGCTCCCACCATTGTCTTGCTGCTGGCAAAGGGTGACGAGGAGCTCATGCACGTGGGTGACGAGTTCGTGCCCATCGAGAGCGACCTTTCGTTGGCCAATCGCCTGATCGATGTTACCCAGTTTGACTAATGAACCATGATGGCGAAGGCGCCCTGAGTGCGCTGTCGCCATAAACGTGTTCCCTCAATCAAAACATGCCGTCTAAGCCCAAACCCTTCTACGTAAACGGAGTAACCATGTCCCACAACACCCTGCCGACCGTCGCCGAGCTTTCGGGCGAGATGCGCGAGCGCTTGGCCAAGGTCAAGTACGTCTTTACCGACCTGGATGCCACGATGCTCGCACCCGGCTCGTGCGTGCTGCGCGACAACGACGGCAACCCCTCGACCAAACTCGTCGAGGCCGTCGTGGCACTTGCCCGCGCTGGTATTCAGGTGGTTCCCACCTCGGGCCGCAACCGTACCATGATCCACGAGGATGCGCGCGTGCTCGGCCTCAACTCCTACATTGGTGAGATGGGCGGCCTGGTCATGTACGATCTCAAGGCCAACGATTGGGAGTATCTGACCGGCGATATGCCCTACGACCCATCTTGCGGTCTCACGCCGCACCAGGTGATCGAGCAGACTGGCGTGTGCGAGAAGATCCTCGCCCGCTGGCCGCACAAGATCGAGTATCACAACGACATGTCGACCGGCTACAAGTACCGCGAGGTTACCGTCGGCATGCGCGGCGACATCCCCGATGACGAGGCGCAGGCCATTCTCGACGAGGCCGGCTGTGGCCTGGTGTGGGCCTGTAACGGTCACCTGACGCATCTGTCCAAGCCGACGACGCTCGAGCTTAATCGCGTCGAGGACGGTCGCGCATTCAACATCAACCTCGCGGGCCTCAACAAAGGCGTCGCCATTGCGCGCTTCTGCGAGCACCTGGGGATCGAGCGCGAGGAGACGCTCGCGCTCGGCGATTCCGAGTCCGACTTCTACATGGCCGATCACGTGGGCACGTTCTGTCTGGTCGAGAATGGCCTGACGAGCGCCGGCGCGCCCGAGTTCCTGACTGCTTGCGAGAACGCTTTCGTTACGCGCGGCAAAATTGTCGACGGTTGGGCGGCGACGGCAGAGCTGCTGGTCGCGGCGCGTTCGTAGCGCGGCGTCGCCGCACTTGGATATGTCTTTTCGAGAGAGACTGGTGAGGTAATGTCCGATATCGAGAATCCGGCAGGCGACACGCGCCCGATCGGTGTGTTCGATTCTGGCCTGGGCGGTCTGACGGTTGCGCGCGCCATCGCGACGGCGCTGCCGCACGAGTCCGTCTACTACTTCGGCGACACCAAACGCTGCCCCTACGGCACGCGCACCGAGGATGAGGTGCGCTCGTTTGCGTTGCAGGCGGGCCGTTGGCTGTCGAAGCACGACGTCAAGATTATGGTCATCGCCTGCAACACGGCGACAGCTGCGGCCTTACGTCTGGCCCAGCAGGTGCTCGACGTTCCCGTGATCGGCGTGATCGCGCCGGGTGCCCGTGCGGCAATCAACAGCACCCGTTCGCGTCGCGTGGGCGTGCTCGCCACCAACCTCACCATTCGCTCGGGCGCTTACACGCGCGCCATTCAGGATCTAGATGCCGGCGTCGACGTATACGGCTGCCCCGCCTCGAGCTTTGTCGAGGTTGTCGAACACGAGCTCGCCTCGGGTGCGCATCTGCAAGAGCAGTGGCTTGAGAACGAGGACATCTTCGATACGCCTGCCGTGCGTGCGCTGGTGGGTGCCACGGTTGAGCCACTGCGCGACCACGGTATCGATACCGTGGTGCTCGGCTGTACGCATTTTCCGCTGTTGGTGGGACCTATCCGCCATGCGCTGGGGTCTGGGGTGCGCGTCGTGAGTTCCGCCGAGGAGACCACACGAGAGCTGACCGATATCCTCACGCGCCGCGAGCAGCTGGCGGGTGACGCCGCCGAGCCGCAGCATCGTTTTGCCACGACGGCCGATAACATTGCCGAGTTTGCGGTGGCGGGCAGCTTTATCTTTGGTCAGCCGCTCAAGAGCATCGAACATATCGATATCGATGAGCTGGAATAGATGTAAGGCAGCCGCCAAAGCCTTCGCCACATCTTTTGCCGAAAGGATATTTCTATGGAGTACATGCAGGTCAACCGCGCCAACGGCCGCGCCGCCAACGAGTTGCGTCCCGTTAAGCTCACCCGTGGCGTCATGAAGCACGCCCACGGTTCGTGCTTGGCCGAGTTCGGCGACACGCGCGTGCTGTGCGCCGCCACCATCGAGGAGGGCGTGCCGGGCTGGCGAAAGGGAGCTAAGGCCGGCTGGGTGACCGCGGAATACGCCATGCTGCCGACGTCGACCGGCAAGCGCTGCAAGCGCGAACACGCCAACCGCAAGGGCCGCTCCATGGAGATCGAGCGCCTCATTGGCCGCAGCCTGCGTACCGTCGTCAACATGAAAGCGCTCGGCGAGTACACCGTCACCGTCGACTGCGATGTGATTCAGGCCGATGGCGGTACGCGTACGGCGAGCATTACCGGCGCCTGGGTGGCGCTGCACGACGCCCTCGCCATGTGGGTCGAGGCGGGCAAGATCGAGCGCATCCCGCTTACCGGCCAGGTGGCTGCCATCTCCATGGGCGTTGTCGACGGCAATACGCTGCTTGACCTCGATTATTCCGAGGACAGCCACGCCGAGGTCGACATGAACCTCGTTGCTACCGATACCGGTGAGATGATCGAGCTCCAGGGCACCGGCGAGCAGGCGCCCTTCGACCGCAAACGCCTCAACGCCCTGCTCGACCTGGGCGACAAGGGTATCGCCGAGCTCATCGAACTCCAGCGCCAAGCCCTCGCCTAACCTGCAAAAAGGGACAGGTTTATTTTGGCAGGTTTTATCTGGGAAAACGTCGAAGTATAAGACTGCCGTTGATTGAGAGGGGAGAGGCGGAGGCCCTCGCCGCCCTCGGCGCGGCATTGCTATAGAGATAAGGAGACCACTCATGGCACTTGAGAAGATCGACATCGACACCCTCGACCCGGCGGCGACCATCGTCGTGGCAACCGGCAATGCTCATAAGCTCACCGAGATCGAGGCCATTTTGGGCAAGGTCATGCCCGAGGTTCGTTTTGTGGCGCTCGGCCAGCTGGGCGATTTTGAGGACCCCGAGGAAAACGGCACGACGTTTTTGGAGAACGCCATCATCAAGGCGCAGGCTGCCGTCGAGGAGACGGGGCTCATGGCCATTGCCGACGATTCGGGCCTGGTCGTCGACGCACTGGACGGTGAGCCCGGTGTGTATAGCGCGCGCTACGCGGGCGTTCACGGCGACGATGCCGCCAACAACGCCAAGCTGCTCGTGAATCTGGAGGGCGTGGCCGACGAGGACCGCACTGCGCGCTTTATGAGCGTCGTCGCGCTCATCGATACGGACGGCCTGGTCACCTATGGCGAGGGTGCCTGCGAGGGCGTTATCGCGCACGAGGGTCGCGGCGATCACGGCTTTGGCTACGACCCGCTGTTCCTGCCGGTCGATACGCCGGGCAAGACTATGGCCGAGCTCACGGCGGACGAGAAGAACGCCATCAGCCATCGATTCCATGCGCTCGAGCACCTATCCGCCAAACTGACGGGCGAGGAGTAAGCCGTGCGTGCGGTGGTGCAGCGCGTACTCAATGCCGGCGTGACAGTCGACGGCGAGTGCGTGGGCAAAATTGGGCGCGGCTATCTGGTGCTGTTGGGCGTGGGCCACGGCGACACGCGCGCCGAGGCTGATAAGCTGTGGGGCAAGCTCCGCGGCTTGCGTATTAACGAGGACGAGAACGGTAAGACCAACCTGGCACTTGCCGATGTCGACGGCGAGGTTCTCGTAGTGTCGCAGTTCACGCTGTTCGCCGATTGCCGTCACGGCCGCCGCCCATCGTTTACCGATGCCGGCGCCCCCGATGTTGCCAACGAGCTCTACGAGTACTTCCTGACGCTCGTTCGCCAAGATGTCGAACACGTGGCGCACGGCATCTTTGGCGCCGATATGAAAGTCGACTTGGTCAACGACGGCCCATTCACCATCGTCCTCGATACCGACAATCTGTAAGTAGCCAAATTAGCTACTTGCGCGTGTTTGTAACAGGGTGCTATAGTATTAGAGTTTTGTCTATCTTAGGGGTATTATCCCCTTTTTGAATTGCACCTTCTGGAGGCCCTGTTCATGGAAGAGATGGAAGTCAATCACGTCGACGACATCCACGAGAAGCTGACCGATATGGTGGGCGATCGCGTCAAGGTTAAGGCCAACATGGGCCGCACCCGCGTCGTCGAGCGCATGGGCACCATCAAGAGCGTCCACCCCGCCGTCTTTATCGTCGAGGTCGACGAGCGCCGTGGCCGCAAGTCGCGTCAGTCCTACCAGTATATCGATGTCCTCACCGGTCAGGTCGAGCTGTTCGACCCCGAGAGCGGCGAGCATATCTTTACCCCGCTCGGCAATCAGCTCGAGGAGCACTAACGGTGACCGATCGGTCCCTGACTCTTTCCGCGCCGGCAAAGATTAACCTCTACCTGGGGGTTCATACCGAGCGCGATGACCGCGGCTACCACAGGGTCGATTCCCTGATGGCAGCTGTCGGTCTTTCCGATACCGTGACGGTTACGCCGGCACAGGCGTTGACCGTCCAGACGGTTCCGGCATCAGATTTTCCCATGCAAAAGAATACGGCGTATCGGGCTGCGGTTGCTATGGCCGAGCATTATGGTCGCGAGGCAAACATCTGCGTGACGATTGAGAAGCGCATTCCATTGTGCGCCGGCTTGGGCGGCCCCTCGACGGATGCGGCCGCGGTCATTGTCGCCTTGGCGGAGCTCTGGGGAATTGATCGCACCGACCCCGCGCTCGACGACATTGCGCGGGGCATTGGTGCCGACGTCCCGTTCTTTTTGCACGCGAGCCCTGCGTTCTACGTAGGTGGGGGAGACGTGCTGGCAACCGAGTATCCCGCACTACCCGCGACACCCGTCGTGCTGGTCAAGCCGCGCGAGGCAAGCGTCTCGACAATTGAAGCCTATCGACGTTTTGACGAGGCCCCGGTGCCTGCGGACAAGCCCGGCGCGATGGCTTCTGCCTTGCGTTCCGGTGATGCCGAGACGGCATATGCGCTCATCCATAACAACCTGGGTGTCATTTCCGCACAGATGGAGCCGCAGATTCAAATGGTTCTCGATTGGCTGCGTAAACAGGACGGCACCGTTGCTGTAGATGTGTGCGGATCGGGTGCCTGCTCGTTTGCCATTTGCGACACCGCCGCCACGGCCGAAAGGCTTGCCGACGCTGCCCTGCAAAACGGCTGGTGGTCCTGCGCGACGGAGCTCATTCCCAACACGGTTCGCATCGAAGTGCCAAAGAAGTAAAAATTTCTCTAGCACACGACGGAAATCTTTGTTACTATAGTCGAGCTAACGGGTTGTGGCTCAGTTTGGTAGAGCACTGCGTTCGGGACGCAGGGGTCGCTGGTTCAAATCCAGTCAACCCGACCAGAGCATGAGGAGGGACCGCTTCTTGCGGTCCCTTTTTTTAGCTATTGTTGTGATACCGCGATACCCGCGGTATACTCATTCGAGCTTGTCTCGCTGTATTGTGGAGGTCTACATGTTTGGACTGAGGGCTCCTGAGCTCATCATTATTCTCGTCGTTGTCCTGATTATCTTCGGGCCCAAGAACCTGCCGAAGCTCGGCAAGTCTCTCGGCTCTACCGTCAAGAATATCCGCGAGGGTATGGAGGGCGACGATAAGGCCGAGACCAAGCAGGCCGAGGAGGTCGTGGTCGAGCAGTCCGAGGAGGACAAGGAGATCGCTGAGCTCGAGGCCAAGCTCGCTGCTGCCAAGAAGAAGCAGGCAGAGGACAGCGACGCGGACGCAGAGTAGTCCCATCCCTTTGGGGTGAGCACCTGACCGGCTTGCCCGCAGGCTAGCCGGTCTTTTTCGTTTTGTTGACAGTTGATTGTTTGATCAGAGTTGGGGAGATATCCGTATGGACGCAAGCCAGATCGTACTGACCGCTGAGGGCCGCCAGAAGCTCGTCGAGGAGCTCGCTTGGCGTGAGGGCGATTACGCCAAGGAGATCGTCGAGGACATCAAGGAAGCCCGCGCGTTCGGCGACCTTTCGGAGAACTCCGAGTACGACGCCGCTAAGGACAAGCAGGCCCAGAACGCCGCTCGTATTGCCGAGATCCAGGCCATCCTCGCCAACGCTCAGGTTGCTGCCACCACGGGCGACCTGACCGTCTCCATCGGTTCCACCGTTTCGCTGATTGATCCCAACGGCGAGGTCATGGAAGTCACGCTCGTCGGTACCACCGAGACCAACTCGCTCGAGCACAAGATCTCCAACGAGTCTCCGGTCGGCCACGCCATCATCGGTCACGGCGAGGGCGACTCCGTCGAGGTCGTTACGCCTTCCGGCAAGACTCGCGTCTACACCATCGCCAAGATCGCACGCTAGACCACGGTCCCGCGTAAAGGTATGTTTTCGCTCCCTGGGACCGAATCCTGGGGAGCGTTTTAGTTTGAGGAGCTAACTTATGGCAGAGAACCAGAACGCCGCCGATCAGGCATCGACGCTCAACGACGAGCGCACCACCCGCCTGGCCAAGCGCGCCGCCCTGTTCGAGGCGGGCCAGAACCCCTATCCCGAGCACTCTGAGCTTGAGGACTACGTCGCCGATATCGAGACTAAGTACGCCGATCTTGCCGATGGTGAGGACACCGAGGATGTCGTGAAGATCGCCGGCCGTGTGGTCGCCAAGCGCGGTCAGGGCAAGATCATGTTCATCGTCGTGCGCGATGCGACTGCCGAGATTCAACTGTTCTGCCGCATCAACGACATGGACGAGGCTGCCTGGAATACGCTCAAAGCCCTCGACTTGGGCGACATCCTGGGCGTGACCGGCGTGGTTGTGCGCACCCAGCGCGGCCAGCTTTCCGTTGCCCCTAAGAGCGCGACCCTGCTTGCCAAGGCCGTTCGTCCGCTGCCCGAGAAGTTCCACGGTCTTTCCGACAAGGAGACCCGCTATCGCCAGCGCTATGTCGACCTGATCGCCAACGACGACGTTCGCGAGACCTTCCGTAAGCGTTCGCAGATTCTCTCCACCTTCCGTCGCTTTATGGAGTCCGACGGCTACATGGAGGTCGAGACCCCCATCCTGCAGACCATCCAAGGCGGCGCTACTGCCAAGCCGTTCATTACCCACTTCAACGCGCTCGATCAGGAGTGCTACCTGCGTATTGCCACCGAGCTGCACCTCAAGCGCTGCATCGTCGGTGGTTTTGAGCGCGTGTTCGAGATCGGCCGCATCTTCCGTAACGAGGGCATGGACCTTACCCACAACCCCGAGTTCACCACGATGGAGGCCTACCGTGCCTTCTCCGACCTCGAGGGCATGAAGGCACTCGCCCAAGGTGTCATCAAGGCTGCCAACAAGGCCATCGGCAACCCCGAGGTCATCGAGTACCAGGGCCAGACCATCGACCTTTCTGGTGAGTGGGCCAGCCGTCCCATGACCGACATCGTCTCCGACGTGCTCGGCAAGCAGGTCACCATCGACACGCCGGTCGAGGAGCTTGCTGCCGCCGCGCGCGAGAAGGGCCTGGAGATCAAGCCCGAGTGGACTGCTGGCAAGATCATCGCCGAGATTTACGATGAGCTGGGCGAGGACACCATCGTCAACCCGACGTTCGTGTGCGATTACCCCATCGAGGTCAGCCCGCTTGCCAAGCGTTTTGAGGACGACCCGCGCCTGACGCACCGCTTTGAGCTGGTTATTGCCGGTCACGAGTACGCCAACGCGTTCTCCGAGCTCAACGACCCGGTCGACCAGGCCGAGCGCTTTGCCGCCCAGATGGCCGAGAAGGCCGGCGGTGACGACGAGGCCATGGAGTACGACGAGGACTACGTGCGCGCCCTCGAGTACGGTATGCCTCCCGCGGGCGGCATTGGCATTGGTATCGACCGCGTGGTCATGCTGCTCACCAACCAGGCTTCTATCCGCGACGTGCTGCTGTTCCCGCACATGAAGCCCGAGAAGGGTTTCCAGTCCGGTGCCGCTGCCGCCAAGGCTGCCGAGGCCGGCAACGCCGCGAGCCCGTTCGTTAAGTCGCTTAAGCCCACGCTCGATTACTCCAAGATCGCCGTTGAGCCGCTGTTTGAGGAGTTCGTCGACTTTGATACCTTCTCCAAGAGCGACTTCCGCGCTGTGAAGGTCAAGGCATGCGAGGCCGTCAAGAAGTCCAAGAAGCTGCTGAACTTTACGCTCGACGACGGCACCGGCACCGACCGCACCATCCTCTCCGGTATTCACGCTTATTACGAGCCCGAGGACCTGGTTGGCAAGACCTTGCTCGCCATCACCAACCTGCCTCCGCGCAAGATGATGGGTATTCCCAGCTGCGGCATGCTGATCAGCGCTGTCCACGAGGAGGAGGGCGAGGAGCGCCTCAACCTGATTCAACTCGACGCCTCCATCCCCGCCGGCGCAAAGATGTACTAGGGGGTTACGCGGGTTTACCAACCCGCGTAACCAGTTGACGCTGCAAGCCCGCCAGAGCGGCAATCTGCCTTTCAACTTCGGCGGCATGACCAGAAGGTCAATGCCGCCTCGTTTCAAGGCACCTTGCTCGCCCTGGCGACCGCTCGCTCATATGACCCAATCCGCTGTCAAGAGCCACAATGGCCCCGCCGACCGCTTGCAATCGGTCGGCGGGGCCTGCCGTTAACCCGTCCCGGTCCGCCCCGGCATGTCATCGACGCCTTCGGCTCAGTCTCATATCCGCGGATACCGTTCTGTCGGCCCGCACTCCATTCCTTCGGCGGGGTTCCCCAAGTCTGTCGAGGCGCATGCGGGGGGCTCCGTGCGCACAGCGAAATAGGGGGTGTCCCCGAAGGCCGTCCGGCTCGCCGGGACGGGGGCTATGTCTATTCCGCGCCCTCCCGGCACATCATGCCGAGGGCCCAGAGCCACCTCACGAGCTCGGCCGCGGTGGCCGCGTTGGCCTTCGCCGCGGGCATGCCGCGGGCGAGCATCTCCTCGCGCCGCCGCAGGAGCCGCTCGGACCCCTTCCTCCCGTGCATCCTTATCTCGAGGGGCACGCCCGTGTCCCTCGGCATGAGCTTCGGCTGGTGCCGCGCCGCGGCGTAGCACCATGAGCCCTCAACGGCCAGCTTCCTCACGAGCGCGTTGCCCGCGCCGCTGACGCCTCCGAGCCGCACGGAGTCGCCACTCGACCTCTGACTCGGCGCGAGGCCGAAATAGGCCGTGACCTGCCTTCCGGAACGGAACCTCGTGAAGTCGCCGACCTCGGCCGAGAAGGCTGCGGCCAGCGCGAAGGCGCAGCCCTTGATCGACTGGAGGGCGGCCACCTCCGCGGCGATCGGGCCGGCATCCACGGCGGCCCTGTACTCGGAGAGCAGGTCCGCCCGGGCCTCCGCCGCGGCCTCGACCTCGTTCCTCAGGGCGGCGAGCGCCCGAACCCCGCCATCGTCCTCAGGCCTGACCTTGTCGAGCCACCTCAGGAAGTCGTAGGTCCAGTACTTCCTCGGGTTGCCGGCGGGCGTGGTGCCGCCGTAGGCGAACCCCCGCCTTGCGAGGAAGGCGAGCAGCCGCTGCTTGGCGGTCGCCAGGCGCGCGGTCGCCCCGTCGTGGGCGCCGGCGAGGTCCCTGATGCCCTCGACCTCGGGGGAGGGGACCCATACGGGGGAGATGTCGTGGGCGAGTATCGCCTTGGCCATCCTGGCGGCGTCGTTCCTGTCGTTCTTGGAGGCCGAGTCGGCGGCCGACCTGGGGATCTTCGAGACCGCGGCGACGACGCACTCGACGCCGAGCCCGGCGAGCTCCCGCTGCGGGGCGAAGCCGAGGTAGCCGCTCTCGTAGGCCGCGAGCGACGGCCCGGGGAACCCGTCCATCCACCCGGCGATCTCGCCCCAGGGGTTGCCGGGGAACCTCCTCGTCACGGCCTCGCCGGTGTCCGCGTCGAGGGCGCAGACGGTGGTCGACCTCAGGTGGACGTCCATCCCGAACGCGGTAGAATACTTTGGCATGGGAGCCTCCCAACCTCGTTGCGGCGCGGCTGCGCCTATGGCACTTCAGCATCATTGTCGCAGCCCCGACCCGCGGTCACGAGCGGGGGCTCCTGTCTTTTTAGCGCCCTCGGATTGGGTCATAGTGTCTGTCGTTGCCAAGGTATCGGCGTTTCCTTGGCTGTCAAGCTGGATGTAGTCATTGGGGACGTTCTAAAACGACTAGTCGTCGGGGGACGTTCTTGTTTGACTGGTCGTTTGATCCCTTGGGGACACTCCTAGTTTTGGTGCAAGGGGGACAGGTTGCTTTGCACCAAGTTGGTGCGACAGTCGTCTCTTTTATGTTTCCTTTAGCCGCTGCTGCCTAGGATGGGGGTTAGTCGGTAGGAAGGGAGCGTCTATATGGACGACGCGAGCGAGCGTTCAATCGAAGAGGACATGCTCGATCAGTTCAACTACTTTGATGATGAGGACGAGGAGCTGATCGATCGTCGCGAGCCGGCGGCGCTCGATACTTTCGACCTTGTCGATGAAGAGCCCGACGAGGACGAGGTCGGATCAGCGGAGCCCCCACAGCCTTCGCGCCTTGACTCGCTGCTTTCGAGAGCCCCCATGCACCACGGCGTTCGTGCCGGCGCGCTCCATATGAAAACTGATTGGCACCAGATCGTGACGGCAGGCGATGAGCTTGCCGTCGATGCGCCGCTCACCGATAAGTCATCCATCATCTGCCGCACCGGCATGCTTATGCTTGCAAGCGGAACAGGTGCCTGGCGCGTGCGCGATACCATGAATCGTGTTGCTGCCGTACTCGGCGTCACGATTCACGTCGACCTGAGTCTCCTGTCGTTTGAGTGCACCTGCATCGAAGGCGGCCACTGCTTTAACGAGGTCGTCAGCCTGCCCACAACGGGAGTCAATACCCATCGCATTTGGATGATGGAGAGTTTCTTAAAGGAAATCGAGACGTATGGGCGCCGGTTTACCGTGCACGAATACCACGAGATGCTCAGGACCGTTGAGAGCTCAAAGCCCGATTACTCTCCCTGGCAACAGGGCCTTGCGGCAGCCTGTGCTTGCGGCGCCTTCGTCTTTTTGCTCGGCGGCGGCCCTATCGAGATGGCCTGCGCATTCGTAGGCGCTGGTGTCGGTAACTTTGCTCGCTCCCATATTCTCAAGCAGGGTCTTGGCCAGTTTAGCGCGCTGACGACGGGCGTTGCGCTCGCTTGCGTTTCGTATCTGCTGGCATTGCTCGGCCTTGGCCAGGTCGTACCGGGGGCAATGTCGCACCAAGAAGGCTATATCGGCGCCATGCTCTTTGTGATTCCCGGCTTTCCCCTCATTACGGCAGGCCTCGACATCGCTAAGCTCGATATGCGAAGCGGCATTGAGCGTCTTTCGTATGCCGTGTCGATTATTGTGATGGCGACCCTTGTGGGCTGGATGGTTGCCGAGTGTGTGGGGCTGGCACCGGATGATTTTGCCCCGCTCGGCCTTTCGCCGCTTGCCCTTACGCTCCTGCGCGTGGTGATGAGCTTCGTTGGCGTATTCGGCTTCTCGGTGATGTTCAACAGCCCGGTAAAGATGGCCGCGGCAGCTGGGCTGATCGGCGCCGTGTCCAATACCTTGCGCCTTACGCTCGTCGATGCGCCGACGCTGTTTCCCCTTCTGGGCCTGAGCGTAGGTATGCCTCCCGAGGCGGCAGCGTTTATCGGCGCGCTGGTATCGGGACTGCTGGCAAGCTTGGCCGAAGTCAAGCTCACCTACCCACGTATCGCCCTCACGGTGCCATCAATTGTCATTATGGTGCCGGGCCTGTATCTGTATCGCTCGATGTACTACATGTGCACCTTCGATACGGTCAATATGCTCGGTTGGTTTGTGCGTGCAGTGCTCATCGTGGCGTTTCTGCCCGTTGGTCTGGGTGTGGCACGTACACTCACCGACCCTCGCTGGCGCCACACCAGCTAATTGGTGCAAGGAGGACAGGTTCATTTGTACCGAATGAGTTGCGGTGAAATAGGGACTGAATTGCTGCTTAAAGGGTCAAAACAGTCCGTATTCCACCGCAACTTATGGGGTCGGGGGATTATTGGTACCCGGTTGATTTCCGATCTCAGCCGAACACATTGAGCAAATAGGCCATTCCCGCACTTAGCTGAACGCCCCCGCGGCCCCTCCTGGGGTCCGGGGGCGCCGTTTTCCCAGTTGAAGGAACGGTGGAGATGTGTTTCGATAGGTC
>DBEWTI010000009.1:0-22193 GCA_048205975.1 Collinsella sp. | reverse complement strand
ATGGGTTAGGTTTGTCGCGAGTTCCGCACGCAAAGAAGGCCACTTAATGTGGCCTTCGTCTTGCGCAGGACTGTCCGTGCAGCAAACCTAACCCATCTCGCCCGGCCGTCTGACACACCCCTCAAAGATTTTCAAAAAAGTTGTTGACGCGCGCGTAACGACTCGTCTAATATATCCCTTGCGCGATGGACCTGTAGCTCAGTTGGTTAGAGCGTCCGGCTGATAACCGGGAGGTCACAAGTTCGAATCTTGTCAGGTCCACCACTTTCTTTCGCAATAAACACCCCAGCGAGAGCCGAGTCGCCGCTGGGGTGTTTATTACTGTCTCCGTGGGGGTTTAGCTCAGCTGGGAGAGCGCGGGCTTTGCAAGCCTGAGGTCAGGGGTTCGATCCCCCTAACCTCCACCATGATGGACCTGTAGCTCAGTTGGTTAGAGCGTCCGGCTGATAACCGGGAGGTCACAAGTTCGAATCTTGTCAGGTCCACCATCAAAACTGTGAAGAGCCCTGGGGCGTTGCCTCGGGGCTTTTTTCTTACCTACTGAAAGTAGTCAAAAAAGCCCCGTCCCAAATTAACTACTTTGATTTTGTGTGCTGTGCGAAAGATTGGGTAGTATAGCTATTCAATGCGGCGGGCTGCCGCGTGTTAACCGCTACGTACCGGAGGTGTTCCATGGTTCGTGTCGACATAGAGACCATCGTCATGGCCGCCGGTCCCGTGCCATCGCTTATCGTGCTTCGTGAGCGCAGCAGCAAATCGGACTCGCCCGCGCCGCTGCGTTCCCTTTCCATTCAGACTGGTTCGTTTGAAGCTGCTGCCATCAGCCGCGGCATCGATAGCGGCCGCGCCGAGCGCCCGATCACCCATGACCTGTTGCTCGATACCGTTGACGCCCTGGGCGCCAAGCTCGAGCGCATCGAGATCGTCCGCGCCGAGCCGCCGGTGTTCTACGCGACGATCGTCGTACTGGCCGATGGCGAGGAGCGCAAGATCGACGCTCGTCCCAGTGATGCCATTGCCCTTGCCGTGCGCAGCAATGCTCCCATGTTTGTGGAGGACGACATCATGAATCGCCTGGGCACTGTTTCTACCCACGCCGAGGAAGTCGACGACGAGCAGGAGTTCGAGAAGTTCGACGAGTTCGTCCATACGCTCTCCCCCGATGACTTCTAAATGCGGGGCGGTAGGGTTGCGGAGTGTTCGCTGATGGCCAGCGGTGTGTCGGCTGAGGCAGCGGCCATTGCGCGCGAGGCCCAGATGCGCTCGGAGGCATCCGAGGCGGCACGCATTGCCTATGTGATGCAGGCCCGCACGCTTCGCGAGCGCCGCGGCTCGTTTATCAAGATGGTTGTCATCTCCGCTCTTGTCGCGGCAATTTGCTCGCGCCTTCGTGGTACAGTTGGTGCGCTTGGGTTTTCGATTTCAACAGGCTTGGTAATCTGGGGTGTGGTCGATGCAGTAATGCTGACCAACCAGATCAAGGTACTCGACAAGCGCGCGATGGATATGATGCGCGCCCGCGACGCTGCCGCCAAGATCGCTGCCGAGGCACAAGAGCTGTAACGACGCCAGACTCGATGGGAAGGTCTAAAGATGGCACAGGATATGCAGGACGCCGGTAACGTCTCCGCCGAGCTCGACGCCATGGTGTGTGACCTGATTGGTGCGTTCTTGGACGACCTTGCCGCCGGCGAGAATCCGGGTGTAGTTGTGGCGATCGAGGACGCTGCTTCCAACCGTTATCTGGCGGCGCTCGATGAGGATGGCGAGGAGGCGTGCCTCGAGGCGGCCACCAACTTTATCTCCGAGCACAAGATGGGTCTTAAGGACGAGGGCCTGGGTCGCATCGCCCGCTATGCCATCGGCTACACCGGTTGTGTCGAAATTGACGGCGGCTATCACGACGCCCTGCTCGTGAGCTTCTTCGAAACCACGCTCGAGAGCGGTTTTTCGGCATACGTGCTGTATGAGGGCATGGGTGCCGGCGATGGTTTTATGTGGAGCGACCCTGAACCTGCAGGTGAGGAAACCCCTCTCATCTAAAATCGCTAAAATAAACGAGTTTTCGGTAAAAGGCTCAATATTCCCGCTGAGCGTTGTGTCGCTGGGCGGGCCGCATACGCGTGCCGTTTGTATATGGATAGAAGATAGGGGAACTACATGCGCGTAGACAATCTGAGGAACATCGCCATCATCGCCCACGTCGACCACGGCAAGACGACGATGGTCGACAAGCTCCTGCGTGCCACGGACGCCTTCCGTGCCAACCAGCAGGTCGAGGACCGCGTCCTGGATTCCAACGACCAGGAGCGCGAGCGCGGCATTACGATTCTCGCCAAGAACATCTCTATCGAGTACAAGGATGTCAAGATCAACGTCATCGACACCCCGGGCCACGCCGACTTTGGCGGCGAGGTCGAGCGCGTGCTGCGTATGGCCGACGGCGCCCTGCTGCTGGTCGACGCTTTTGAGGGCCCCATGCCCCAGACCCGCTTCGTGCTGCGTCACGCTATCGACACCGGCCTCAAGATCATGATCGTCATCAACAAGATCGATCGTCCGGGCGCCAACCCCGAGAAGGCCTACAACGACTGCCTGGACCTTATGGCCGACCTGGGTGCCACCGACGACCAGCTCGAGTTCGCCATGGAGCACGTGGTCTACGCCAGCGCCATGAATGGCTTTGCCCGTCTTGACCCCAACGACGGCAACATGGACATGTATCCGCTGCTTGATATGATCATCGACGACATGCCCGCTCCCGAGGTTGACGAGAACGCCCCGCTGGCCATGCAGTGCGTGACCATTGACCACTCCAACTTCGTCGGCCGCATCGGCATCGGTCGCGTGTATTCCGGCGCCATTCACCAGGGCGATCAGATCCTGGTTGTCAAGAACGACGGCTCCAGCGCAACTGCTACTGTCAAGCAGCTCTTTACCTTCGACTACCTGGGCCGCACCGAGTGCCAGGTAGTCGGCGCCGGCGACATCGCCGCTGTCGTGGGTATCGACCGCACCGATATCGGCGATGTCTACACCGATATCGAGAACCCCGTTGAGCTCGAGCCCATCGAGATCGACCCGCCGACTCTGTCCATCGTCTTTGAGGCTTCGACCTCCCCGCTCGTCGGTCGCGACGGCGACATCGTGGGCGCCCGTCAGCTCAAGGAGCGCCTGTTCAACGAGGCCGAGAACAACGTGACCATGAAGATCGAGGAGCTCGAGGACAAGAGCGGCGTCGAGGTCTCGGGTCGCGGCATCCTGCACCTGTCCGTTCTGATGGAGTCCATGCGTCGCGAGGGCTTTGAGTTCCAGGTCGGCCGTCCCCGCGTTCTGTTTAAGAAGGACGAGAACGGCAACAAGATGGAGCCCGTCGAGCAGGCCGTCGTCGAGTGCCCGGACGAGTACTCGGGCAAGGTCGTTGAGGTCTTCGGCACCTCCGGCGGTATCATGACGAGTATGGATACCTCGGGCATCGTGACGCACCTCGAGTTTAAGATCCCGACCCGCGGCATCATGGGTCTTAAGAACCGCATCATGAACGTCACCCACGGCGAGGGCGTGTTCTACCACACCTTCCTGGAGTACGGTCCCTACGCCGGCGAGATTGGCAACCGTCAGAACGGTGCCATGATCTCCATGACCACCGAGAAGGCCGTTGCCTACGCTCTGGGTACGCTGCAGGAGCGCGGCCAGCTGTTTGTTGAGCCGGGCACCGAGTGCTACGAGGGCATGATCGTGGGCGAGCGCAGCAAGGCTGGCGACATGGTCGTCAACATCGCCCGCACCAAGAATCTGGGCAACCAGCGTTCCTCGACCTCCGATATCTCCGTCCAGCTGGTGCCGCCTCGCACCTTCTCACTGGAGGAGGCGCTGGAGTACATCGCCGACGACGAGCTGGTCGAGATCACCCCCAAGAACATTCGCCTGCGCAAGCGTCTGCTCAACGCCACCGACCGTAAGAAGGCTGCTGTCCGCGCCGGTCAGGTCAACAAATAAGCACTGGGGCTTGTAACCGCCAATAAGAAAGGGTGTCGACCGCAATGGTCGGCGCCCTTTTTGGTGCAAGGGGATTGAGTTGGTCTGCACCACCACAAAGGTGCCTGTCCCCCTTGTGGTGGTTGGCGGCTAAGCGGTGGGGAGCCCTGGCGTGTTGGCCGGCTGCTGCGGCTTGAGGTGGGCGTTGCGCCAGATGATCTGGATAACGTAGCCGAGCGTGAAGACGAAGGCCACGCCGCTGATGAAATCGCCTACGAGGGGGATTGCCGTAAGCGCGCCTGCGATCACGCCGCCGGCGGCTGCCATGGCGTAGCGGTTTTGGCTGTGTCCGACCATGCGGGCGATCGCGCACCCAGCAAAGGCGCTCGACACCAACGCGATGCCGATAACGCCGCACAAGAGGGCTCCGGCAAGCGACAGACCAGCGATAGAGATAATCAGCAGTAGGACGGCGGGGACGATAGCAATCGTGCCCAGAAGACCGCTCACCCACAGGGGCATGGGGCGCTGGTGGAGCATGCCGGCGGCGCTGACGGTCGCGCGCGGAAAGACGAGCTCGAGCAGCAGAGCGACAAAGCAGGTCGAGAGTGCCGCGGCGACGATACCGCCGATGACATCGTTAACGGTGGAAGTATCCTCGTTCTCGGTGCGGTCGATCTTGAGCGCGCCTACCTCGGCTCCTGCGGCACGCTCGGGGTCCTCAGAGACGTGCGCGTTCACGGTGCCGGTGATATGGGCGTTCTTGCCCAGGATGAGCTTGTCGGCCCAAACCTCGACATCGCCCTCGACGGTGCCATCGATGGTCACCGTATCGCCTGCCAGCGCTGCCGACTTGGCAGAGCCGCGCAGGGCAACCGTCTCGCCTATCGCGTAGAAACAGTTGGCGGTGCTGCCGGCGTTGAGAACAACGTGCTGGCCAGCGACGGTCACGCTGCCATCAACCGTGGTCTGGGCGATATCAATCGTGCGCGCCGCAAGACGAACGGCGCCGCCCACCGTGCAGTCGCGGATCGAGAGGGTATCGCCCGCGGCGATGATATCGCGGTCGATGGAGGTGTCGTCCAGGTTGAGGCTCTGACCTGCCCAGTACAGGTCACCTTCGACGCCGGACGGAGTGGCGTCATTGTCGGTCGCAAGTACGTTGCCTGCGGCGTCCGTGCCGGCAAGAGCCGTAGCGGGAAGTGCGGTGAGCGCCAGTGCGATGAGTGCGAATAGGATGGTGATGCGGCCCCACGCTTTACGGCGCTGGGTCGACGGGAATTGATTGTGGGGCATAGTGAATCCTTCGTTAGATACTCGGCATATATCTAACAGGGTACCCAACGTGCGGGCGCTCTAAAAGAACCTCTCGGTTGCATTTCGAAGGGTCGTGCCGTGCTGTCTACTTTTTACGGTGCAAGAAGCGCGCGATATCTTCTTCGGTGGGGCTTTTGATGTCAAAGCGCAGCGAGAGCCAGCGCAGACCCATGGTTACCGCAACGCATACGATCAACGCGGTGATGTTGCTGACGACACCGATCATGACAAGGCATACATAGCTCGCCGAGCCGGCGATGGCTGCGATGGCATAGAAGTTGGTGCGCTGGAAAATGCCCGGTACCACGCCCATAAAACTGTCGCGCAGCATGCCGCCGCCCACCGCGGTGAAAAAGCCCATCATGATGCACACCGCCGGCGCAAAGCCGTAGACCAGCGCCTTGTCTGCTCCGGTGGCGGCGTAGATGCCGACCGAGATGATGTCGAGCAGGGGAATGAGTTTTTCGGGTTTGTCGACGATTGCCGGGAAAATATAGATGATGGCTGCCGTGGCAATGGAAAGCGGGAGCGCCATCGGCTGGTTGAGGATGTAGACGTTGCCCACCTGTAGCGTCATGTCGCGTAAAAGACCGCCGCCCAGGCCACAGACCACGGCAAGCGCGACCGCGCCCACCAGGTCGAGCTTGTGCTCGCGCGCAACCAGCACGCCCGAGATCGATGCAGCGACAACAGCGAACATCTCGAGCCAAAACGGAATAGCGACCATGGCATCCGTGGCGTGTGAGGTAACGGTCATAGCGGCGACGACGGGCAAGATGGGGTCCTTTTGGTTGCGGGTTTGGACAATGCCCGTACATAGTACATGGTTGGCGGGTCTGGTGACCCTATTGCTCGGTAAACGGTCGGGACTGGGTGGGGGCGTAGGCACCAAACATGTACATCAGCCTCCAAAGATGTCGAAAAATGTCGTTTTTGGAGGGTGATGTACATGTTTGGGATGTTGGGTTGGGATTGAACGTGATGGGGGTGTGGGTTGAAGAGGAGGGATGTCCAAATTTTGAGCTTTGCTCAAAATTTATCCGGTCGGCTTACGCCGACCGCGCTGCGCTAAAAACGCGCCGCTGGCGCGTTTTCTTTACGCTCCGCGTCCTGGCGGGTTCGAATCCCTCCTCCTGCGCGTTATTGAAATGTGCCCAAAAAGAAAAAAGCCCCATTGCTGGGGCTTATACCATCTAATGGCGGAGGAGGAGGGATTCGAACCCTCGTGACCTTATACAGGCCAAACGGTTTTCGAGACCGCCGCATTCAACCACTCTGCCACCCCTCCGCGTGGGGTAAAAACAAAGCAGGCTCGAAGGCCTGCTTTGGAATTAACTGGCGGAGAGTCAGGGATTTGAACCCTGGAGACGCTTTTGACGCCTACACGATTTCCAATCGTGCTCCTTCGGCCACTCGGACAACTCTCCGTTAAATGCGAAAGTCAGTATACACGAGGAATCGCAAAGTGCAAACAGAAAAGTTGGCATTTTTTAAAACGCCTTGCCGCGCTTGGCGCTGCAGTGGGGTTTGAGGTGCCAAAAAACGGCTTCCGACCAGCGTGGTTGATCAACTCAATTGTTCAAAAAAAGGTATTCATAAGCGACTTGGCAATGAATTTAAAAATCTTTGGGTGGTGCTGTGGGCCACTGGTATGCATTTTGCGACCACAGCCTTGTGCTCGTTGACCTGCGGCTTGGCTCAGCTTGTCCCCACGGCACCGTATCTTGTCAACAGATCCGTCAAGCTTTTGGTCAGCATTTGGTTGGAATGCGCATGAAACGTCGTGTGAGTATGGGCATATGTGGAGGTCATGAGGTTGTAGCTGCATATTCTTGCAGCCTAGGAGGTTGAAAGATATTATTACCAAGTCTTTTCCTGCTTCAGGCGCACCTTCACGACCTGAAGCCACATTTGCCCAGAGGAGGTGACAATATGAAGGCTTATGAACTGCTGTTCTTTGTTGACCCGTCGCTCGACCCCGAGACTCGTCTCGCTGTTATGAAGCGTATCGATACCACGATCGCTGAGGGCGCTGGCAAGGTCGACTCCGTTGACGAGTGGGGCAAGCGCAAGCTCGCCTACGAGATCAACGACCTCACCGATGGTGACTACACCCTCATCAACTTCCACGCAGATCCTACCCAGATCGCCGAGCTTGATCGCGTCCTGCGCATCACCGACGCTGTGGTCCGCCACATGATCGTCCGTCGCGACGACCAGGAGTAAGACTGTCGTTTTGGACTGGGCTTGTGCCCCAAGAGGAAGTAGTGAGTTATGAGCATCAATCGAGTGAACATCACCGGTAACCTCACCCGCGATCCCGAGCTGCGCGCCACCGCCGGCGGAACCCAGGTTCTGTCCTTTGGCGTCGCCGTGAACGATCGTCGCCGCAACGCGCAGACTGGCGAGTGGGAGGACTATCCCAACTTTGTCGACTGCACTATGTTCGGCACCCGCGCCGAGGCCGTGAGCCGTTTCCTGGCAAAGGGAAACAAGGTCGCGATCGAGGGCAAGCTGCGCTACAGCTCTTGGGAGCGCGACGGCCAGCGCCGGAGCAAGCTTGAAGTCATCGTCGATGAGATCGAGTTTATGAGCTCCCGTGGTGGCCAGGGTGGTTACGATCAGGGCGGTTACGCCCCCGCAGCTCCCGCGCCCGCAGCACGTCCTGCCGCACCGGTGGCTACGCCGCCCGCGGTCGACGTCTACGATGAGGACATCCCGTTCTAAGGGTTGTTCACCTATTTTTGAGTGAGAGGCGGCTTCGGTTCGCCGAAGTTGCCAAATGAAAGGTATTTTGACATGGCTAATGATTTTTCTGCACGTCAGCCGCGTCGTAAGTACTGCCAGTTCTGCAAGGAGAACACTGAGTTCATCGACTATAAGGACACTCAGCTTCTCCGTAAGTACATGACCGACCGTGGCAAGATCAAGCCCCGTCGCGTCACTGGCGCTTGCACGCAGCATCAGCATGACATCGCCAACGCCATCAAGCGCGCCCGCGAGATGGCTCTCCTGCCGTACACCGTCCCCGTGGTTTCCTCTCGTGGCAACCGCGACCGCGGCTAAGAAGGGAGACGCATCATGAAGGTTATTCTTCTCGATGAGATCAAGGGCAAGGGCGGCGAGGGTGACGTCGTAGAGGTCGCTCAGGGTTACGCTGAGAACTTCCTGTTCCCCAAGAAGCTCGCTGTTGCCGCCACCAAGGGCAACCTCAAGCAGCTTGACGAGCGTCGCAACAACATCGCCAAGCGCGAGGCCGTCCGTCTGGCTACCGCCAACGAGACCAAGGCTGCCTTCGAGGGCAAGACGGTCACCGTTGACGTCAAGGTCGGCGACGAGGGCATCCTCTTTGGCTCCGTTACCGCCGCTATGATCGCTGACGCCATCAAGGCTCAGCTCGGTATGGACATCGACCGCAAGCGCGTCGAACTCGGTAAGCCCATCAAGGTTGCCGGTGCCCACACCGTTGCCATCTCGCTGTACCGCGAGATCAAGGCCGAGGTTGTCGTTCTCGTCGGCGTTACCGCCGAGGAGCTCGCTGCCGAGGCTGAGGTCGAGGAGGCCGCTGAGGTCGCCGAGGCCGAGACCGCCGAGGTCGAGACTGAGGCTGCTGCCGAGTAGCATTTGCTGCAACGCAACAATCTTGTTCTAAGAAGGGCGCTCTGGGAAACCAGGGCGCCCTTTTGTTTTTTGCGCTGAGTGAGTGTCATGGTGAACGTTGCGTCGAAGTCCTATATACAGGACCGTTCATCCGTTTGGTTCGGTGATGATTGGCGGCGCGCGGCGCGTTTTGGGACCGTGGCTGATACTATGGATGCTCGCAAGCGATATGAATGAGGATGCTCATGGCATATGACGATAGGGAGACCGGGCTGACGGTTGAGGACCGCGGCTCAAAGTTGGGTCTTCCCCAAAACCAAGATGCAGAGGCCAATGTACTGGCCGCTATGCTGCTATCGCCCGAGGTGGTCGAAGAGGCCCAGGTCGAGCTGCAGCCCGATGACTTCTACCGGCCCATTCATAAGACCATCTATACCGCGATGGTCGATATGTACAACAGCCGCATTCCCATCGACTCCATCTCGCTGATCGATTACCTGCGAAGCATCAACAAGCTCGATGCCGTGGGCGGCGAGGCCTACATTTTGGAGTTGATGGGTCAGACCCTGTCGCTCGTCAACTGGCAGCACCATGCCGCCATCGTTCGCCGCGATTCGATGCTGCGTGAGCTGATCGGCGCGACCAACGAGATCAACGCGCTGGCCTATAACGCTCCCACCGATACCAAAGAGGTCGTGGAGCTAGCCGAGAGCAAGCTGCTCAAGGTCACGGCGCGCGAGGTCAAGTCGAGCTACAAGACGCTGACCGAGTTTATGGTCGAGGCCTATAACGAGGCCGAGGAAGTGTGCCAGGCCGGTGGCCAGGCTGCGGGCGTGCCCACGGGCTTCCCGTCGCTCGACCGCATGCTCATGGGTTTTCGCGAGGGCCAGCTCATCATCATCGGCGCCCGCCCTGCTGTGGGTAAGACGTCGTTCGCCCTGAATCTGGCGCTCAATGCTGCCGCTGCCGGTTATACCGTCGGCTTCTTCTCTCTGGAGATGTCGGGCAAGGAAATTGCCCAGCGTCTGATTTGCGCCTACGCCATGATCTCGATCAGTGACTTCCGCATGGGCCGCATTAGTCCCGAGCAGTGGGCCAACATCAACGAGGCCACGCAGACCTTGTCCAAGCTCGATATTCTGATTGACGATACGCCCGGCACCACCGTGACCGAGATTCGCGCCAAGAGCCGCCGCATGCTCCACAACAAGGAGAAGGCCATCATCATCCTGGACTACCTGCAGCTGGTGAGTCCTCCGCCGGGACGCCGCTCCGAGAGCCGTACCGTCGAGGTCTCCGAGATGTCGCGTGGTCTGAAGATCATGGCCAAGGAGCTCAAGATCCCGCTCATCGCGCTGTCGCAGCTCTCGCGTCAGGTCGAATCCCGTACCGGCAAGCGCCCGCAGCTTTCCGACCTTCGTGAATCGGGCTCCATCGAGCAGGACGCCGATATCGTTATGTTCTTGGACCGCTCCGCCGACGAGGCCGAAGCCTCGCGCGACGATCGACCCGACGAGGGCGTTACGCGTATCGTCGTGGCCAAGAACCGTTCGGGCCCGATCGGCGACGTCGACCTGATGTTCCTGCCGGCATCCACCAAGTTCTATGAGCTTGATGGGGCACATGCCGAGGAGTAGGACAGGCGCCCGTTGCACGGGTATACTGGGAATGTTTTGTGCTTCTGCGTGCCGGCGTGGCGCGTAGACAGTCCATGAATGTAAGGAGTAAACATGCCGTCAACCGTTTTGGTCGGTGCCCAGTGGGGCGATGAGGGCAAGGGTAAGATTTGCGACCTGGTCGCCGGCGACTTCGATGCCGTCGTGCGCTACTCGGGCGGCAACAACGCCGGTCACACCATCGTCGTCAACGGCAAGAAGTACGGCCTGCACCAGGTGCCCTCCGGCATCATGTATTCCGACCACGTGTCGGTGATCGGTAACGGCTGCGTCGTCAACCCCAAGGTTGTCCTTGAGGAGATCGACATGTTCGAGGCCGACGGCATCACCACCAAGAACCTCAAGATTAGCGGCAATGCGCATGTCATCATGCCGTACCACATCGATCTGGATGGCGCCTTTGAGCAGAAGCTCGGCAAGAAGAACATCGGTACCACCAAGCGCGGCATCGGTCCGTGCTATCAGGACAAGATGGCCCGCATCGGCCTGCGCATGCAGGACATGCTGGACGAGGCACTGTTCCGCGACAAGCTGGAGACCGCTCTCGCCCGCGTGAACCCCGAGCTTGAGCTCATCTACAACCTGCCCACCTACACCGTGGACCAGATTTGCGACGAGTATCTGCCCATGGCCGAGCGCCTGCGCCCCTACATCACCGAGACGAGCCTGCTGCTCAACAACATGATCGATGAGGGCAAGGACCTGCTGTTTGAGGGTGCCCAGGCGACGCTGCTCGACATCGACCACGGCACCTATCCGTACGTGACGTCTTCCAACTGCACCGCCGGCGGCGCCATTACCGGCTCCGGCGTGGGCATGAAGAACGTCGACCGCGTGCTGGGCGTCATGAAGGCCTATATCACCCGCGTCGGATCGGGTCCCATGCCCACCGAGCTTTCCTATGAGTCCGAGGCCGGTCACACGCTGACCGAGGAGGGCTATGAGTACGGCGTGACCACCGGTCGCCGTCGTCGCTGCGGCTGGTTCGACGGCCCCATCGCCAACTACGCCTCGCGCGTCAACGGCCTCACCGATATCGCCCTGACCAAGCTCGACGTGCTTTCGGCCTTCGACACCATCAAGGTGTGCGTGGCTTACGACGTCGATGGCGAGCGCTACACCAGCGTGCCCGAGCATCAGGTGCGCTTTGAGCATGCCAAGCCCATCTACGAGGAACTCCCCGGCTGGAAGTGCGACATTACCGGTTGCCGCAGCTTTGATGAGCTGCCGCAGGAGGCTCAGGACTACGTGGCGTTTATCGAGGATCTGGCACACACCCGCGTGACGTTTATTGGCGTTGGCGCTGGTCGCGAGCAGATCATCAACCGATTCTGGAAGTAATCGGGACTATTTGGTTATTGCGATATACCCCTTTGCAGCCCGGACGGGCGGCCGAGGGGTATATTTGCTTGCAAAGGGCTCGCGCGGAGCGGGCCATTCATCCATAGAGGAGGCACCCTTGAAGGCGGACACTCAAACCATCGACATCCTGTTGTTGGGCAGCGGCGGCCGTGAGCATGCTTTGGCAGCTAAGCTCGCAGCATCACCGCGCGCCGGCAAGCTCTACATCGCGCCGGGTAACGGCGGTACCGCGAGCTGCGGCGAGAACGTTGTTCTCGACGACTGCGATCCTGCGGCCGTGGCGGCGTTTGCGCAGAGCCACGGATGCGGACTCGTGGTAATTGGCCCCGAGGCTCCGCTCGTGGCGGGCGTGGCCGACGCCGTGCGCGCGGCGGGTATTCCCTGCTTTGGCCCGGGTGCCGAGGGCGCCCAGATGGAGGGTTCCAAGCTGTTCTCCAAGCAGCTCATGGAGCGCGCCGGTATCCCGACGGCAGCCTATGGTTCGTTTACCGACGAGGCTTCGGCTCTCGCCTACGTGCGCGAGCAGGGCGCTCCGCTGGTCGTCAAGGCCGACGGTCTTGCCGCGGGCAAGGGCGTTATCGTGGCGACCGAACTTGAGCAGGCCGAGGAGGCCGTGCGCGAGTGCTTTGGCGGCACCTTTGGCGATGCCGGCAACACCGTGGTTATCGAGGAGATGCTCGTTGGTCCCGAGTGCTCGCTGCTGGCCTTTACCGACGGCAAGACCGTGCGCCCCATGGCCACCTCGCAGGACCACAAGCGCGCCCTCGAGGGCGACAAGGGCCCCAACACCGGCGGCATGGGCGTCTACAGCCCGGTGCCCATCGTGACCGACGAGGAGCACGCCACCATGGTGGCGGTCATGGAGCAGACCGTGGCAGAGCTCGCTGCCGAGGGTATCGACTACCGCGGCTGCCTGTACGGCGGCTTTATGCTCACGCCTGCCGGCCCCAAGGTGCTGGAGTTCAATGCCCGCTTTGGCGATCCCGAGACGCAGGTCGTGCTGCCGCGCCTTAAGAACGACCTGGTCGAGGTCATGCTCGCCTGCGCCAACTGCGAGCTCGATCAGATTGAGCTCGACTGGCGTGACGAGTGGGCCGTGGCCGTTGTCCTGACGAGCGCGGGCTATCCCGGCAGCTACGAGAAGGGCAAGGTCATCACCGGTATCGCCGATGCCGAGGCCATGGAGAACGTGACCGTGTACCACGCGGGCACCGCCGTGGTGGATGGCCAGCTCGTGACCAACGGCGGCCGCGTGCTTGCCGTAACCGCGCTGGGCGATACGTTCGAGAACGCTCGCAACCTTGCCTACGAGGCCTGCGAGAAGATTGATTTTGAGGGCAAGACCCTGCGTCACGACATCGGCCTGCGTGCGCTGCGCGGCCGTGACGCCTGGGATGCCTAAAGTCCGAGAGGAATGAGACGGATGGACGAGAAGAACGAAGAGCTCGTGGATGCGCAGATCGTCGAGGAGGACAGCCGCGTGTATGGTCACGCCGAGGGCGAGCCTGGCGGCGAGGTCGCTGACGAGCCGGTGCTGGTGCTGGGCGATGACGACCCGCACGATGCCGAGCTGCACGAGAAGATTCTTTCGGAGGAGTGTGCCTGGAAGGGCAAGATCCTCGACGTCCACCGTCTTGAGGTGGAGCTGCCCAACGGCCACCGCAGCGCCCGCGACATCATTCGTCATCCGGGTGCGGCGGCCGTGGTGGCGCTGACCGAGAGCGGCAAGATTGTGCTGGTGCGTCAGTACCGCACCGCCATCGACCGCGTAACAGTCGAGATTCCCGCCGGCAAGCTCGACCCGGGCGAGGATCCGCTCGATTGCGCCAAACGCGAGCTGCATGAGGAGACGGGCTTTAGGGCTGGTCGCATTCGCTTTTTGACGTCGATTGTCACGTCCTGCGGTTTTTGCGACGAGATCATTCACATCTACTTGGCTACCAAGCTCGAGTTTGATGCGCCCAACCCCGATGATGACGAGTTTGTCAACGTGGACCTGGTGCCGCTGCACGAGCTGATCGACGCCGTGCTCGACGGCAAGATCGAAGACGCCAAGACCGTCGTGGGCGCCTTGGCCTGCGATAGCATCGCGCATCGCCTTGGGGGCGCGGAGCTCTAGGTTACGCGGTTTTACCAAACCGCGTAACGAGTCGACGCTGCAAACGCCCCTAAGCGGCAATCTGCCTTTCAATCGTCGCTCGCGTACCGAAGTACGCGTCGCTCCTCTTTCAAGGCACCTTGCTCGCTTAGGGACGTTTTCGCTGACGCTGCCAGAACATCGGCGTTATGCTTGTTGGGACGCTTTGTTTTCAGCCTGACCGGTTCAACCGGATTTCTCACGCTATTTATTTCTCTTCGAGGATTGCATGTTTAAAAGGTTTCTCTCGTATTACGAGCCCCAGATGGGGCTTTTTGTTGCCGATACTGTTTGCGCTCTGGTGCTTGCTGCCATTGACCTTGCGTTTCCTATTATTCTGCGCAATCTGACCGGCGGGTTGTTTACCCAGGGTCAGGCTGCCATTATGCAGGCGCTCGGTATGATCGCGGTGGGTTTGGTGCTGATGTATATCATCCGCTGCGCCTGCCGCTATTTTGTGAGCTATTGGGGTCACGTGATGGGCGCGCGTATGGAGTCCAAAATGCGCGAGGACCTGTTTGACCAGTATGAGCGCTTTAGCTTTGCGTACTTTGACTGCAACAGCTCGGGCGACATGATGAGCCGCGTGGTCAACGACCTGTTCGATATCTGCGAGGCGGCGCACCACGTGCCCGAGTGGATCATCATCTGCGGCATCGAGATTATCGGCTCGTTTGTGATCCTCTTTACCATCGCCCCGGTGCTGGCGCTCGCCATGGCCGTGGTGACGGCGGCGTTTGCGGTCATCATGTTTTGGCAGAACATGCGCATGCG
The DNA here is from genome assembly GCA_048205975.1 of Collinsella sp. GTDB lineage: Bacteria > Actinomycetota > Coriobacteriia > Coriobacteriales > Coriobacteriaceae > Collinsella. The sequence goes on along the minus strand of DBEWTI010000009.1, from coordinate 7,349 downwards.
CGAGGTCTTTAGCGACAACCGCAAAAAGATCAGCGGCATCAATGCGCAGCTGCAGGATTCGCTGGCGGGCATGCGCGTGGTCAAGAGCTTTGCCAATGAGGAGACCGAACGCTTCAAGTTCCGCGCCTCCAACAATCGCTATCTTTCGTCCAAGGAGAACATGTATCACGCCATGGGCGTCTATACTGCGACGTATGGCCTGCTCTCGGGTGTGCTCTATGTGATCGTGGTACTGCTGGGCGGCTGGCTGGTCGCCCAGGGACAGCTGCAGGCGGTCGATATGGCGACCTTTGCACTCTATATTTCGCTGTTCTGCACGCCGCTCGAGACACTCGTCAATTCGGCCGAAACGTATCAGAAGGCCATCGCCGGCTTTAAGCGCATGGACGAGGTACTCTCGACCGCGCCGGATATCCAGGACAAGCCGGGCGCCACGGATCTGCAGGTGACCGCCGGCGCCGTGGATTATCACGACGTGTGCTTTAACTACGAGGACGTTGAGCTGGGCGAGGGCGATGCCGAAGAGCGTCCCGTTATCGACCATATGAATCTGTCCATCAAGCCCGGGCAGACCATCGCTTTGGTTGGCCCTTCGGGCGGTGGCAAGTCCACGACCTGTTCGCTGCTGCCGCGCTTTTATGACGTGGCTGCCGGATCCATTAGCATCGACGGCCAGGACGTGCGCGATGTGACGCAGCAGAGCCTGCGCCGCGCCATCGGCCTGGTGCAGCAGGATGTCTACCTGTTTGACGGAACAATCGGCGAGAACATCGCCTACGGCAAGCCGGGCGCTACGGCAGAAGAGATCGCCGAGGCCGCCCGTCGCGCCAACATCGATGCCTTTATCGAGTCGCTTCCACAGGGCTATGACACGGTCGTGGGCGAGCGCGGCAGCCGTCTTTCGGGCGGACAGAAACAGCGCGTTGCCATCGCGCGCGTGTTTCTCAAGAACCCCAAGATCCTGATTTTGGACGAGGCGACGAGTGCTTTGGATAACGAGAGCGAGGAGGCGGTGCAGGAGTCACTCGAAGAGCTGGCACGCGGCCGCACCACGATTATCATCGCCCATCGTCTTTCGACCATTAAGCATGCCGATGAGATTGCGACCGTTGAGCATGGTCGCGTTGTGGAGCGTGGCACGCACGAGGAGCTTCTCGCCCGTGGCGGCACCTATGCCCGTTACTATCGAATGCAGTTCGAAGGTGCGCGTGCGCACGAGCTCGACTGATTGATATGACAGGAAGTTTATGGCTGACAAGAACCCTTTGACTCCGGAAGAAGTGACGGAGTTATTCTCCGAAATCGATGCATCCGGCGTCTTGGATCCCACGCTTGCCAAAAAGCGAACCGAGCGCATGCGTGAGAAGGAGGCTGCGGCCAAGCGCGGTGACAAAGCGGCGCTAGCGCAGCTGCGCAGCGAGGACCGCGCGAGCCAGGCAAAACATATCGACCCGCTGTCCGAGGACGATCCTTCGGGCTCGCAGGTGAGCCATACCATTACGAAGACCGCGATGGCCGTGGTCATCGGTATTCTGGTGCTGATCGTGGGCATGCAGATCGGCTACGGCGTGATGCGCCGTCTGAATACCGCCAACCTGTCCGAGAGCGTTTCGGTGGATACCGTCTCGACCGCGCTCAAGGGTGGACTCGAATGGGGCAACGGCTTTACGCAGTTCCCGCTCGATTTTTCTGTCGACGAGGCCGATGAGCGCACGGGCACGGTTGAGGTGACGGTGTTGGACACGTCGTCTGCCAATGAGCTCGAGCTGCTGTCCAACGGGCAGATCCAGGCCGCGGCGCTTGCGACCAACGCCCTGCTCAACGACAAGATTGACCGCGTGGTGTATAACGTTCACGCCTATATCGACGAGGATAGCAACATTCAGCACGATTCCTTTTTTGGCATGTTCCCCGCGCGGGGTCATCAGAGCGCCATTTTGACGTTTGTGTGGACCAAGAGCTCATCCAACGCCACGAGTATCGACTGGAAGATGCGCATCGTGAGCATGGACGACACCATTGCCGAGCGCATTCAAAAACAGGTGAACTCGGTTTCGTCGCTGATCGAGGACCCGGTGGTGAGCCAGACCAAGATTGACGAGGAAAAGGCCGAACGTGACCTGGAGCATCGTCTGCATGGCCGCGAGATTTTCCGCGGCGGCAAACCCGATCGCTCACCGTCCGATCTGCTGGAACAGGACAAGAAAAAGTAAGACGCCATCATCCCGCGTGAGCCACAAGCCCCGCGGGATGATTTTTAATCCCCGTCCCAGAAAAATCATTATGCATAGAAAGTCATAATTATCATTTCGTAAACATTTCGATGAAATTAACGCCATGAGGCATGCTTGCGGTTACAATACCGCGAGGCCTAACTACACACCTTTAAGCCGGTCCTGTGAGACCGGGAAGGAGAATTATGGCGAACAACCATACCGCGGGCGCTGCCGCTCGCACCTTCGCGCCCAGCGAGCTTTGCCGGCGTATGCTGGCCAAAACCAGCAAGGGCACCTGCGGTCCCTGTATCCTGTATCTTGAGGATGGGACCATTTTTTATGGACGTGCATGCGGCGCCGAGGGCACCGCGACCGGCGAAGTCTGCTTCAACACTTCGCTCGAGGGCTACTTTGAGGTCATGACCGACCCGAGTTATGCCGGCCAAATTGTAACCATGACCTATCCGCAGATCGGCAATTACGGTATCGACGAGACCGATGTCCAGTCGGCCTTCCCCGGCGACGCCGTGCGCCCTGCGAGCGCTCCGGCTATGCGCGGCATGATCGTTCGCGACATGTGCGCCACGCCTTCTAACTGGCGCTCGGCCGTCAGCGTGCCGGAGTACCTGCGCGCTCACGGCATCGTCGCTATCGAGGGTGTCGACACCCGCGCTCTGGTGCGCCATCTGCGCGACAATGGTTCCAAGATGGGCATTATCTCGACCGAGATCTTCGACGTCGACGAGCTTGCCGAGCGTCTGGCCGCAGCGCCCACGCTGGTAGGCGAGAACCTGGTCAAGACCGTAAGTTGCCCCGCGCCTCACGAGTTTGCGGCCGCCGACCTGCCTGCCACGCATGACTTTGCGCTTGCGGCTGCCGCTCCTGCCCGTCACAAAGTGGTCGCCTACGACTGCGGTGTGAAGCGCGGCATTCTGGAGGGGCTGGTCCGCGCCGGCTGCGACCTCACGGTCGTGCCGTGGGATACGCCCGCCCAGCAGGTGCTCGAGATGAATCCCGATGGCGTCTTTTTGTCCAACGGCCCCGGCGACCCCGACGCCGTGGTGGAGACCTACGAGCAGGTACAGCAGCTGATCGGCAAGGTGCCGGTCTTTGGCATTTGCCTTGGTCACCAGATGATCAGCCTGGCGTGCGGCGCCCAAATGGAAAAGCTTAAATTCGGTCACCGTGGCGGTAACCAGCCGGTTATGAACCTGGTGAGCCGTCGCGTGGAGATCACCGCGCAAAACCACGGCTTTGGCCTGCTGTTCCCCAGTCTGGGCAAACTGATCCCGGAGCTTTCCGGCGGCGAGACCGAGCATGCGGCCGATGGCGACCTGCGCGCCTGGGTGCGTCGCGGCATCGCGCCGGTCGTGATGAACGAGCGCTTCGGCCGCATTCGCCTGACGCACGTGAACCTCAATGACGGCACCGCCGAGGGCATCCAGCTGCTCGACGCTCCGTGCTTCTCGGTCCAGTACCACCCCGAGGCCTCTCCCGGCCCCACCGATGCCCACTATCTCTTCACCGCCTTTACGCGACTCATGGACGGCGAGGAGAACTACCTGGACATCGACACCGCGAAGGACCGCCTTGCTGGCTGGAATTTCGCCGAGTCCGAGAACGCTGCGACCGAGGAGAACTAACATGCCGAAACGTACTGACATCAAGCGCATCCTCGTTATTGGTTCGGGCCCCATCGTTATTGGCCAGGCCTGCGAGTTCGACTACTCCGGCGCCCAGGCCTGCAAGGTGCTCAAGGAGGATGGCTTTGAGGTCATCCTGGTCAACTCCAATCCGGCGACCATCATGACCGACCCGGGCTTGGCCGACCGCACCTATGTTGAGCCTATCACCGCCGAGTTTATCGAGCGCGTGATCAAAAAGGAGCGCCCGGACGCGCTGCTGCCCACGCTGGGCGGCCAGACCGGTCTGAACGCCGCCGTCGAGCTGGCAAAGGACGGCACGCTCGACAAGTACGGCGTCGAGATGATCGGCTGCGACCTGGCCGCTATCGAGCGCGGCGAGGACCGTAAGCTCTTTAACGAAGCCATGGCCGAGATCGGCCTGGAGGTCGCGCGCTCGGGCTATGCCTACAGCGTGGCCGACGCCGAGGCTATCGCCGAGCGCGTGGGATATCCCTGCGTACTGCGCCCGAGCTTTACCCTCGGTGGCGCCGGCGGCGGCATCGCGCATACCCACGAGGAGCTCGTCTCCATCGTGAGCCAGGGCCTTGAGCTCTCGCCTGCCCATGAGGTGCTGGTCGAGGAGTCCATCGAGGGTTGGAAAGAGTATGAGATGGAGGTCATGCGCGACCACGCCGGCAACGGCATCATCGTGTGCTCCATCGAGAATCTCGACCCCATGGGCGTGCACACCGGCGACTCCATCACCGTGGCGCCGGCGCAGACACTAAGTGACCTTGAGTACCAGCGCATGCGTGTCGCGTCGCTCGCCATTCTGGAGAAGATTGGCGTCGAGACCGGCGGCTCCAACGTGCAGTTTGCCGTGAACCCCCAGACCGGCCGCCTGATCGTCATCGAGATGAACCCGCGCGTGAGCCGTTCGTCCGCACTGGCCTCCAAGGCCACGGGCTTCCCCATCGCCAAGGCCGCCGCGCGCCTGGCCGTGGGCTACACGCTCGACGAGATCGTCAACGATATCACCAAGGCAACGACCGCCTGCTTTGAGCCCACAATCGACTACTGCGTGGTCAAGGTGCCGCGCTTTGCCTTCGAGAAGTTTAAGGGTACCGACCCCACGCTCACCACGCGTATGAAGGCCGTGGGCGAGATTATGGCGATCGGTCGCACCTTTGAGGAGGCCTTCGGCAAGGCCATGCGCTCACTGGAGGACGGGCATCAGGGCATTTGTGCCGGTGGCAAGGAGGGTGCCGACAAGCTGAGCAACGATGAGCTCGCTCAGGCCGTGGCAACCCCGACCGAGCACCGCATCTTCTTTGTGGTCGAGGCCCTGCGCCGTGGCTGGGACATCGCCCACATCCATGCCATCTGCGGTATCGATCCGTGGTACCTCAACCGTATCAACGACATGGTGCAGGTCCAGGAGAGCATCCGCGGCCTGCGTGTGGAGGATATCGACGCCGACGCGATGCGCCTGCTCAAGCAGTACGGCACGAGCGATGCCGAGATTGCCGCGCTGACCGGCTCGGACGAGCGCTTTGTGCGCGCCTATCGCAAGGGTCTGGGCGTGGTTCCCAGCATGAAGACGGTCGATACCTGCGCGGCCGAGTTCTCGAGCGCCACGGAGTACCACTACAAGACGTACGAGAACATCTACCGCACGAGCCCGGATGCCAAGAAGTGCGTGGCTCCCGACGAGACCACGCCGGCGGACAAGCCCAAGGCGATGATCCTGGGCGCCGGCCCCAACCGTATTGGCCAGGGTATCGAGTTTGACTACTGCTGCGTGCATGCGAGCTACGCGCTGGCGGCCCGCGGCTTCGAGACTATCATGGTCAACTGCAACCCCGAGACCGTCTCGACCGACTATGACACGTCCGACCGTCTGTACTTTGAGCCGCTCACCTACGAGGACGTCATGGACGTTATCGATGTCGAGCGCCCCGACGGCGTCGTGGTGACGCTCGGCGGCCAGACCCCGCTTAAGCTGGCGCGCATGCTCGAGGAGAGCGGCGTCAACATTATGGGTACCAAGCCCGACGCCATCGATTTTGCCGAGGACCGCGAGCGCTTTGCCGCCCTGCTCGACAAACTGGGCATTATGTACCCGCCGGCGGGTCAGGCCACCTCGTTTGAGGAGGCCGAGGCCGTGGCCGCGCACATCGGCTACCCGCTGCTGGTGCGTCCGAGCTACGTGCTGGGCGGCCGCGGCATGATGATCGCCTACGATGCCGAGCATCTGCGCGATTACATGGCCGAGGCTGCGCGCATCAGCCCCGACTACCCGGTGTATCTGGACCGCTTCCTGGAGGGCGCAATCGAGTCCGATGTCGACGCCCTGTGCGATGGCGAAGAGGTATACATCGGCGGCATCCTGGAGCATATCGAGGAAGCCGGTATTCACTCCGGCGACTCCGCGACCTGCATCCCGCCGTTCAGCTTTAGCGAGAGCCTGCAGGCGAAGCTCCGCGAGACCACGCGCCGCATCGCGATGGCGCTGGGAGTCCGCGGCTTGGTTAACGTGCAGTATGCCATCAAGGGCGAGACCGTCTACGTGATCGAGGCCAACCCGCGTGCCAGCCGTACCGTGCCGTTTATCTCCAAGGCCACCGGCGTGCCGCTGGCCAAGTGCGCGGCGCGTATCATGGCAGGCGATTCCATCGCGAGCTTGGGCTTGCCGAGCGACGAGCGTCAGCTCGATTGGTTCTGCATGAAGGAAGCCGTTATGCCCTGGGGCCGTTTCCCGGGCGCCGACGTCATCCTGGGGCCCGAGATGAAGTCGACGGGCGAGGTCATGGGTATCGCCAAGAGCTATCCCGAGGCATACGCCAAGACGCAGCTGGCGATCGACTACAAGCTGCCCGACCCGAGCGCCGGCAAGGTATTCATCAGCGTGTGCGACCGCGACAAGCGCCACATCCTTTCGGTCGCGCGTATCCTGCGTTACCTGGGCTTTGACATCTGCTCCACCGAGGGTACGGCGCGCGTGCTGCGCGGCGGCAACGTGACGTGCGAGATCGTGGAGAAGATCAGCGGCCCGCACGACGGCGAGCGCCCCAACATCGGCGACCTCATCGCCGATGGCAAGATCGCGGTGATCATCAACACGCCGTACGGTCCGGGCTCGCGTGGCGACGGCTATCTGTTGCGCACCGAGGCGGTGCGCCGCGGTGTGACCTGCGTGACCGCGATGTCTGCCGCCAACACGTACGTGAGTGCCATCGAGGCGGTGCGCGAGGACCAGCAGGGTCACGGCAGCGCCAACGACATGGGCATGGACGTCATCGCGCTGCAGGACCTGCCACAGTACACGGTGTAGGACTCGTCCCGACGCCCGGGGCGGGATCGGACGCTTTCTCTCGGAAACTGGGCTTCGCGAAGTTTTCCGAGAGAAAGGTCCGCCTCCCGCCCCGGGCTGCGGTAACTTGGTTGCACCGTGTGCTGCCGAAGGGACTTTGCGCGATGACTAGGGCTGAATAAAAAGTGAGTGTGG
>DBEWTI010000005.1:0-3086 GCA_048205975.1 Collinsella sp. | reverse complement strand
AACAAGGTGCGCGAGGTTGCGCCCGACTTGCCGGTCGCCCGCGCCCAGTATTCTTCGTTTACCAAGGCCGAGATCACGCAGGCCTTCGATAACCTCGTCTCGCTCGACCAGAACCTGGCTGACGCCGGCGAGAGCCGTCAGCACATCGACCTCATTTGGGGCGCGGTGCTGACACGCTATCTGACGCTCGCCAAGTTTGGCGGCTTTGGTAACGTGCGCTCTGCCGGCCGCGTGCAGACGCCGACACTCGCCCTGGTGGTCGAGCGCGAGCGCGAGCGCATGGCGTTTGTGCCCGAGGACTATTGGCAGATTCGCGGCATGGGTGCCGCTCAGGGTGCTGCCGAGGATGACCGCTTTAAGATCGCGCACAAGACGGCGCGTTTTACCGACAAAGATGCTGCCGAGACGGCGTACGGCCACGTTAACGGCGCTACGACGGCAACCGTCGCCGCGGTGACCAAGCGCTCCCGCAAGCAGCAGCCGCCCACGCCGTTTGCGACGACCTCGCTGCAGGCCGCCGCCGCGGCCGAGGGCATCTCGCCTGCGCGTACCATGCGCATCGCCGAGTCCCTCTACATGGCGGGCCTCATCAGCTACCCGCGTGTCGACAACACCGTGTATCCCGCGACGCTCGATTTGGGCGCCGTGGTGAGTGACCTGGCAAAGATCAACCCGGCGCTGGCGCCCGTGTGCAAAAAGGTGCTCGCTGGCCCTATGAAGCCCACGCGCGGCAAAGTCGAGACCACCGACCACCCGCCTATCTACCCCACGGGCGAGGGCGATCCGTCCACGCTCGATGGCGGCCAGCGCAAGCTCTACGACCTGATCGCCCGCCGCTTCCTGGCGACGCTCATGGGTCCTGCGACCATCGAGAACACCAAGCTCGAGCTCGACGTCAATGGCGAGCCGTTCGTGGCTTCGGGCGACGTGCTCGTGACCCCGGGTTTCCGCGAGGCATACCCGTATGGACTCAAACGCGACGAGCAGATGCCGCCGCTTGAGCAGGGCGATACGGTCGACGTGTTCGACATTAAGCTCGAGGCCAAACAGACCGAGCCGCCCGCGCGCTACAGTCAGGGCAAACTTGTGCAGGAGATGGAGAAGCGCGGCCTGGGCACCAAGTCCACGCGCGCGAGCATCATCGAGCGCCTGTACGCCGTGCGCTACCTCAAAAACGATCCCGTTGAGCCGAGCCAGCTGGGTATCGCCATCATCGACGCGCTGACGCAGTTTGCCCCGCGCATCACGAGCCCCGATATGACCAGCGAGCTCGACGGCGACATGACTCGCGTGGAGCGCGGCGAGGACACCGAAGAGCATGTCGTGACGCACTCGCGTGCGCTGCTGGCCGGCGTGCTCGACGAGCTGCTCAAGCATACGCAGGAGCTCGGCGACGCCATCAGCGACGCCGTCACGGCCGATGCGCGCGTGGGCGCCTGCCCCAAGTGCGGCAAGGACCTGGTTATGAAGACGAGCGCCAAGACCCGCGGCAGCTTTATCGGCTGCATGGGATGGCCCGACTGCGATGTGACCTATCCGGTGCCGAGCGGCGTCAAGGTGAGCCCGCTCGAGGGCGAGGCGGCCGTGTGCCCCGAATGCGGTGCGCCGCGCATTAAGTGCCAGCCGTTCCGCCAGAAGGCCTTCGAGATTTGCGTGAACCCCACGTGCCCCACCAACTACGAACCCGACCTTAAGGTGGGCGAGTGCAAGGTGTGCGCCGAGGCCGGGCGCCATGGCGACCTGATTGCGCACAAAAGCGAGAAGAGCGGCAAGCGCTTTATCCGCTGCACCAACTACGATGACTGCGGTGTGAGCTATCCTCTGCCGGCGCGCGGTAAGCTCGAGGCGACGGGTGAGACCTGCCCCGAGTGCGGCGCCCCCATCGTGGTGGTCAACACGGCGCGCGGCCCGTGGCGCATCTGCGTGAACATGGACTGCCCGACCAAGGAGAAGAAGCCCGCCCGCGGTCGCAAGACCACGACCAAGGCGAGTGCGGCCAAGAAGACGACGGCGGCCAAGAAGACGACGGCTAAGAAAGCCACTGCCGCCAAGAAGACGACCGCGAAGAAGTCGACTGCCAAGAAAGCAGCCGCCGACAAGTAGCGGCGCAGTCGAAACATTGCCCAAAACAAAAACGAGCGAGGACCCCGCGATCCTCGCTCGTTTTCTAGGCAGTCATTGGGGACGTTCTTTAATGACTAGTCGTTTGAGAACGTCGCATGCGACTAGTTCACCTCGACAGGCTTGGCGCCTGGATAGCGCTCCTCAAAGTCTAGGCGGTACTTATTGTCATTGGTGCCCGCCACGTTGTCGCGCGACAGCGGCGCCACGATCTCATTCTTGTGGTCCGCAGGCTTGGCGTATTTCAGGCTGATCTCCCAGGCATCACAGATTGCGTCAATGCGGTGATCCAGGTCGTCGTACAGGGCGATGATGTCCTTCCAGGAGCTGTAGTTCTTGGAGCTCGTCGGGACGTCCAGGTCCTCGACGATGTCGTAATACTGCTCGATGGTGTCCTCCGTGCGCTCGGCGACGTCGGCGAGATTTTGACGGGTGGTTCGATCCTCTTCCAGATAGCTGCCGTTGAAGTTCTGTGCGCAGCCACGGACGTAGTTGTCGAGGTCTTCGAGCAGGTCGTAGTATTCGCTCAGTCGGCGGTAGCGGTTCTGCTCAGAGAGCGTTGCTTCGCCGCCATCCTCGTCGTCATCGTCATCATCGTCGTACAGGCTGTTGGGATCGCCGAGAGGCTTTAGGTCATCGTCGTCGACGTCATGGTGCAGCTTGGCTACCTCGGCAGTCGTCTGCGTGGCGGCGTTGTCGAACGGTCTGATTGCAAAGAAGATGACCAGGACGATGATGATTGCCACCAGCACAACGATAACGGCGATAAGCGGCCCGGTGCCGCTCTTTTTGGGAGCGGGGGTCTGTGGCGAAGCGGGCGCGTATGCGGGAGCCGGCTGCTGTTGGGGCGAGCCGCTCGCGACGGGTATGCGCTGCGTGGTCTCGACGGCCTCGGTCCTTGCGGCGGGGTCGGGGCTATAGGCGAGGGAGTCGTCCGCCTTGGCTTGCGGCGTATCAAGGGAGCC
>DBEWTI010000006.1:0-18189 GCA_048205975.1 Collinsella sp. | reverse complement strand
GACCTGGACGCGTACGTCGCCCATTGGAACACGAGGCGGAGGCAGGTTAAACTGAAGGGACTGACCCCGGAGGAGTTCCGGAGCCAGTCCCTTGCGGCGTAGTTCTTATTTAAGCCGTCCAAGTTTTGGGGCGCAGTTCACGCGCGCAGCGGGGCCTTTTACATGTCCGAGGACGCGCCCGGAGGGAAGCCCGGGACCGCCGACGGGAGTAATTTACTCAGCCGGGCAGATCTTCTTGAAGAGCTCGATGACGTCGTCGAGCGTCGCCTCGCGCGGGTTACCCGGGAAGCAGGCGTCAGCCATGGCGTCCTTGGCCAGGACCTCGATCTCGTCAGCCTTCATGGCCTCGCAGACGTGCGGGATGTTCACGTCGGCAGAGAGCTGCTTGACGGCGGCGATGGCGGCGTCGGCGGCCTCGTCGGTGCTCATGCCCGTGGTGTCAACGCCCATGGCGACGGCAACCTTGGCCAGACGCTCGGCGCAAACCGGCTTGTTGAACTCCATGGCGATCGGCAGCAGCATGGCGCAAGCGACGCCGTGCGGGGTGTCGTAGTGAGCGGACAGGGTGTGAGCCATGGCGTGGTCGATGCCCAGGCCGACATTGGAGAAGCCCATGCCGGCGACATACTGGCCAAGAGCCATGCCCTCGCGACCGGAGCCGGGCTGGCCGGACTTGGCCTCGGCGACGGAGTCGCGCAGGTTCTCGCTGATCAGCTTAATAGCCTCAAAGTGGAACATGTCGGAGAGCTCCCAAGCGCCCTTGGTGGTGTAGCCCTCGATGGCGTGGGTTAGAGCGTCCATGCCGGTGGAGGCGGTCAGGCCGGCGGGCATGGAAGCCATCATGTCGGGGTCGACGACGGCGACCTCGGGGGCGTCGTTGGTGTCGACGCACACGAACTTGCGGACCTTCTCGGGGTCGGTGATGACGTAGTTGATGGTCACCTCGGCAGCGGTACCGGCGGTCGTCGGCACAGCGATGGTAAACACGGCGTGGTTCTTAGTGGGAGCAACGCCCTCGAGGCTGCGGACATCGGCAAACTCGGGGTTGTTGATGATGATGCCGATAGCCTTAGCGGTGTCCATGGAGGAGCCGCCACCGATGGTCACGATAGCGTCAGCCTCGGCGGCCTTGAAGGCCTCGACGCCGTCCTTGACGTTCTGGATGGTGGGATTGGGCTTAATCTCGGAGTAGAGGCTCCAAGCGATGCCAGCGGCGTCAAGCTCGTCGGTCACCTTAGCGGTAACGCCAAACTTGACCAGGTCGGGGTCGGAGCAGACGAAGATCTTCTTGTAGCCGCGACGCTGGAGCTCGCCGGGGATCTCCTTGATGGCGCCGGAACCATGATAAGAGATGGTGTTGAGAACGAAACGATTAGCCATTGATAGCCTCCCATCGTGTGCGGGGCACCCATTACGCCCCACGCTATGAGTCCCATCCTAACGCTTTTGAAACAAAAAACACGTGAGAACGTCAAAATTGTTAAAGCGTTTCAACAGGAGATGAAAAATACCGCGGCAAAGGGACAACCCCTCTGCCGCATTCCTCTACTTTCGACAGCCCTCTTTCCAAGCCTCGGCCGCAACCTTCCAGCGAAAACGCAAGTCGCGCTCGCGGTCGATGAACATGATGGCAAACGCGATAAACAGCAGCACGCTCGCCACCGCAATGGAGTGCAGCCCCATGCGCTCAATACACCAGTTGCCCAGCACGGCGCCAAACACAAAGGTAAAGATCACGCCAAAGTACAGCAGGCCGTTTTCCAAAAAGCCGCGCTTGTGGGTGATGATGTAATCATCCACGTTTTGCAGCGCGTTGCGCAAGTTGCCGATGCACATGGTCGTGGCGATGCCGTGACCGTGGATCTTGCGGAAGCTCTCGACTTGCATACCGCAGGCAAACGAAGTGAGGCAGTTGGCGAGCAGGTTGAAATCGCCACCGGGAATAAAACTCACGCCCAGCAAGATGACGGCTTCAAAGAACACCGTCACCTGACGCCAGTGAATCACACTGCCAAACCGCTCGTGAACCAAGTCGGCAAGCATAATGCCCACGGCAAACGACACCACGGGAAAGAAATAGCGTCCCGCCAGCGCCCAGTTGCCCTCCGAGATGCTTACACCCACGAGCAGGATGTTGCCCGTCTGAGCGTTTGCGAAAACATGGTCGCGCCCAATGTACGAATAAACGTCCATAAAGCCACCGGCGAGCGCCAAGATGATGCCCAGCTCAATAGACTCCGATATCTGCTTGGCACGCTGCATCGTCGTGCATCCTCCTTGTTGACGACTCCCTCGTGCGTTGGCGGACATATAGCCGCCGTTCATACTGTAACCCATTGACAATATAGCGTGCGCGCGAGACGAGTTCCCCAACGCGCAGATACACAGTCTGGAAACAAACAGCGGGCGCGGCGCCGGCACCCGCATCGACGCGCCAATCCGCCAGCTCATGTACTCCACCAGTCTTTTTAGCCCCGTCCCAAAAAGACTGGTTACAATTACGTGCAGTATACAAACACCGGGAGGGATCGTGGCAAAAAAGCCTCAGCACGCTCAGAACAGCCAACGCGGACAGCAAGGCAAACAGGGCCAGCAGCAAAAGCGCGGCGGCAAGGCGCAGGCCACGGTCGCCCGCACCAAGCATTCCCAAGCGACGCCCGCCCGCCCCTGGCGACCGGGCCGCGACAAGTTCCTCCCCGTCAGCCGCGCCGACATGGATGCACGTGGCTGGGACCAGTGCGACTTTGTCTACATCTGCGGCGATGCCTACGTGGACCATCCGAGCTTTGGCATGGCCATCATCAGCCGCGTGCTCGATGCGCATGGCTACAAGGTGGGTATCATCTGCCAGCCCGACTGGACCGACCCCGCCAGCATCACGGTGCTCGGCAAGCCTCGCCTGGGCTTTCTCGTCAGCGCCGGCAACATGGACTCCATGGTCAACCACTATTCGGTGACCAAGCACCGCCGCCACTCCGACGCCTACACCCCCGGCGGCAAGGAGGGGCGCCGTCCCAACCGAGCCGTCACGGTCTATGGCAACCTCATCCGCCAGACGTTCAAGGACGCTCCCATCATCATCGGCGGCATCGAGGCAAGCCTGCGCCGCCTGGCCCACTACGACTACTGGCAGGACAAGCTCAAGCGCTCGGTACTGCTCGACTCGAGCGCCGACATCCTCATCTACGGCATGGGCGAGCATGCGATCGTCGAGATCGCCGACGCGCTCGATGCCGGACTGCCTGTCGATCAGATCACCTACATCAACGGTACCGTCTACCGCACGGGTTCGCTCGACGAGGTCTACGACTACGACCTGCTGCCCAGCTGGGACGACCTTGCCGCCGACAAGCTCAACTACGCGCGCAGTTTTAATGTGCAGCAGCAGAACATGGACCCCATCACCGGGCATCGTCTGGTAGAGCCCTACCCCAGCAGCGTCTATGTGGTGCAGAACCCGCCGTCGGCAACACTCACCACAGACGAGATGGACGAGGTTGCCGAACTCCCCTACGCACGCGATTGGCATCCCGACTACGACGCGGCAGGCGGCGTACCGGCCTTTGCCGAGATCAAGTTTTCCATTAGCTCCAACCGCGGCTGTTTTGGCGAGTGCTCGTTTTGCGCCCTCACCTTCCACCAGGGCCGCGTGCTACAGATGCGCAGCCACGACTCGATCATGCGCGAGGCCGAGCTGCTCACGCGCGATCCCGAGTTTAAGGGCTACATCAACGACGTGGGCGGACCGACGGCCAACTTTAGCCGCCCTGCCTGCGACAAGCAGCTCAAGCACGGCGTGTGCAAGAACAAGCGCTGCCTATGGCCGAGCGTGTGCAAGAACATGGTGGTCGACGAGAGCGGCTACACGCAGCTGCTGCGCGACCTGCGCCAGCTGCCGGGCGTCAAGAAGGTCTTCGTCCGCAGCGGCATCCGCTTTGACTACACCATGGCCGATGCCTCGGACGAGTTTTTACGCGAGCTGCTGGAACACCATGTCTCGGGCCAGCTACGCGTAGCGCCCGAGCACGTGAGCGACGCGGTGCTGTCCGTGATGGGCAAGCCGAGCCGCGCCGTCTACGATGCATTCTGTCGTAAATTTGAACGCCTGAACCGCGAATACGGACTCAAGCAGTACGTGGTGCCGTACCTGATCTCGAGCCACCCCGGCTCGACGATGAAGGAAGCCGTGGACCTGGCCGAGGCCGTACGCGACATGGGTTATATGCCCGAGCAGGTGCAGGACTTCTACCCCACACCGTCCACCATGTCGACCTGCATGTACTACACCGGCGTGGACCCACGCACCATGGAGCCGATCTATGTAGCTCGCGACCCGCACGAGAAGGCCATGCAGCGTGCGCTCATCCAGTATCGCAAGCCCGAGAACTACAAGCTGGTACGCGAGGCGCTGGAAAAGGCTGGCCGCCGCGATCTGATCGGCTACACCAAGCATTGCCTGATTCGCCCCGTGCCGCCGCGCCCGGGCGAGACGTCTGCTGGCGGTGGGCATGGCACCGGCAAGAAGGGCGGCAAGGCCCACGGTGGTGCTGGCAGCAAGGGGCCCAAGGGCAGCAAGGGGCACGGCAGCATGTCGCGCGCGCAAAACACTGCCGGGCGCAACCGTGCAGCTCAGGGGCGTCAGGGTGCCAACGGAGGCGGACGCCGCAACTAGGGCAGCGGTGCTGTCGCTATGCCCGTCTCGCATGCGTGGCGCAGTGAGCGCATCGTCTCCACGAGGATTATGCCAGCTATGGTGACCGTGATTATCACGTCGAGCGGCGTGTTCACAAACCAGAGCAACGTCATGAAATACGACCCGGCATTAAAGGCAAAGTGCAGCAGGATCGTGTAGCGGAGCTTTCCGGTCGTCACGAGCACCCAGCCAAAGATGAGGCCGGCGGCACCTGCATAACAGCCCTGCACCCAGTTCATGTGCATAAAACCGAAGATTGCCGCCTGCAGCACGATTGCCGCGGCGATACCCCACGTGCTTGGGGCCGCCCAGGGCACCATGGCGCCACTCTGCGCGCTCACACGACGCCGGCACTTCCAAAGTGGGCGGCACTGCGGATTAAACGCTCGGAGCGAAAACTCAAAAATAATGCCGCGCACCAGCAGCTCTTCACAAAATGGGGCGCCGAGCACCGTAGTCAGGACGGCGAGATAGCTCGTGTCGCCCATGCCTGTTTCCTCGACAAGCTCGCTGTAGTCGGCCGCGGCATCGGGCAACAGTGACAGCACGGCGTCAGTCACGTAGCCAACGACCACCTGCAGGGCTAGGCCGATCACGATAACGCAGGTGATGCGTTTCCACGCCCCACGCGCTCCCCCGCTAAGCGGGCGCTCGCCCTGCCAGCGCGCCATAAACGAGCGCGGCCACAGATAACGCCACCACAGCAGCGCCATCAAAAACGACGCCGTCTGAGCGGCAGCCTGGAACCATTGGATATCGAGATTGTCGATCGGATAGCCCGTCAGCACCGACACGGCATCGAGAACTGAAAACAGAACCGCGCTCAGGGCAATATCTGCCGCGACAACGCCAAAACAGGCAAGCGCCCAAATCATCGCATTGAGCATGCCAACCTCCTCAAAACCCGGCACTTGGGGACGTTCCTTAACTGCCGGCAGAAAAAGAACGTCCCCAAGTGCCGGCAGTTTGGGACAGTCATTGTTGATGAGAATCGGGCGCAGTGCCAAAAGCCCCGTTGGGCGAGATGTCGAACGGGAAGGTGCCGCAGCGATTGAACGCAGCGATAAACATGCGGATGGCGTTGGACGGCGTGGTGCCCACGAGCTGGGTTGCCGCCGCGAAGGCTGCCTTCTCCTCGGGCAAGACCTTCGCGACTACAGGGGTCATGTGTTCTGCCATGGCGCTTCCTTTTTGAAACGACGGTAGTGCGGATAGATGCGGGCCACGCGGCTGGGCGACGGGCTGTGAAGGCAACCCGATTGGCCCGCATCCGGAGTTTGTTTCTGCGGCGTTGGTATTACTTGGTATTCCTAAGTATTACCCCGCAGATAGAATACCACGACCAACCCTATGGGGACGGAGGAAAACGAATCATTTTGTTGCTGAGTTAGTATTTAGAGCGTGATGATGTCCGAGATATCGAGGGCCTGAGCATCGGCGACATCGTGCGTGGCAAGCAACAGTATACGGCCGTCGAGCAGGTCGAGCACAGTCTTGGCCGTCGCATCGCGCGCGGAGGCATCCAGGCCGGTAAAGGGCTCGTCCAGAATAACGGCACCGCCCGGGCACAGCAGGGCTCGAGCGATCTCGACGCGACGGCGCTGCCCGCCCGAAAGCTCGGCCACGCGAGCATGCACATCGATTCCCGGCACCAGCAGGCGCAGCAATGCCGCGGCACTCGAGGCATCCACGCGTGCATCGGCGCACACAAGCACGTTATCCAGCGCCGAGGCGTCCTCGACCAAGCGCGCATCCTGAAACACCATGGAGCACGGTGCGCATTCCCCCGCCGCCAGGGCAAGCAGCGTCGACTTGCCCACGCCCGAGGCGCCCATCACGCAAGCGCGCCCGCCCGCGGGCACACTAAGCACCAGCCCGTCGAGCGCCGGCGCCCAGGGCGCCCTGTCACCCACGGCAAGCGCAAGCTCCGCCACGTCGGCAGCGCCCGCACGACCGTGCAATCCATGCCCATGCGCCCGCACGGCCGCGCGCCACGCCACGGGCCCCGAAACCCGCAGCAGCCACACTAGCACGCGCTCACATGCCCACGATGCCGCCACGACCAACACGGTCCACGCCAGCAGATCTGCCGTCTCAATCAAAAGCTTTGCCTGATAGATGCGCTCACCCACGGTGCCCGTCGCCATGCCGATGAGCTCCGCCGCTACACCGGCCTTCCAGCTCATGCCGATGACCGCCTTCGCGCACGAAAGCACAAACGGCAGCACCTCACGCCAGGTGTGGGCGCAAAACAGTCGCCAGCCCCGCACGCCATGCAGGCGGAGCATCTGCTCCAGCGGCTTATCAACCTGCGCCAAGCCCTCGACCAGTGAGAAATATACGCCCGGCAGCGCCATCAAAAAAACCGCCGCGATGCTCACGCGCGCCGATCCCAGCCAGATAAGCAACAGGACCACCACGCAGGCGACCGGCGTCGCCTTTACAAACGACAGCGCCGGTGCCACCAGGCGGGCAAACGTCCGCGACCGCACCGAGGCTCCCGCCAGCACGCCGCCGCACACCGCGGCAAGCGCCAGCCCGCCCAGTATCCGCGCGCCCGAGCCCACCAAAATCGCCCAGGTACCGCCATCGCACGCCAGGCGCAGCAGCGATACCACGACAGCGCCCGGCCCCGGCAAAATCAGCGGCTGTGCCACAAGACCCGCCACCAGCACCCACACGGCAAGCCAAAAGGCGGCAACGGCACCTGCTGCCGCCACCGCCTTCATGCGCTCTGTCATTTGTCGAGCAAACGCACGCACGGGCTACTCCATGTAGTAGAAATCGTCAGCCGGGAGCTTGCCGCCAACGGCACTCGCGTCCGCATCGGCCAACACCTGCAGATACCCACCGAGCGCCGCCTTCATATCCTTCCCCGTCTGGCACACGAGCATGCACCCGGGAATCGCCTTTTCGGCAATCGCGACGTTATCCACGATGCCCGCATCGACCACGGCCTGGGCCCAGTCCGCCGGCGACGCGTTCACGGCCTCAACGCTCGCCGCGTGGCAGCTCAGGAATTCCGCCACGGCCTCGGGATGTTCCTCGGCAAACGTGCGGCGCACCACGGTCACGCCCGTCAGCAGGCGCGAACCCGTGTCACCTGCCAGCTCATCCCACACATCGGTCAGACTTACCGGAGCCGACAGCTTGCCTTCGCTCTTGGCGATGGCGGCGGTCTTGAACGGCTCGGGCAGCACGCCCACAGCAGACGGATCGGCAAGCAGGGCCGACAGCACCTCGGTGGGCTCGCTCTTAAACTCGAGCGTCACCTGGCCGGTCAGGCCCGCGCGCTTCAGCAGGTAGTTCATGACGTACTCCGGCGTGGTGCCCTTGCCCGTCATATAGACGGTATGGCCCGCCAGATCGCCAAACGAGGTCACACTCGCGTCGCCCGTCACAACGCTCAGCACGCCCAGCGTGTTGATGTCGATGACCCGCACCGCGCCCTCCGTCTTGTTGTAGAGCACGCTCGCCACGTTGGCGGGCACCAGGGCAATGTCGACATCGCCCTGAATGACCTTGGGCACGATCTCGTCGGCTGCGGCGCTGATCGCAAAGTCGAACTCGTTATCCGTCTCGCCGCTCGCCGCCTGGTCCATAAACCTCACCAGACCGATCGACGTCGGGCCCTTGAGCGACGCGACGTGCACCTCGACCGGCTCGGCAGCGGCACCGTCAGTGGCAGACCCGGCAGCCGAGCCCGCAGAAGACCCAACCCCCACGGCTCCGCTGCCGCAGCCCGCGAGTGCAAGCGACAGAGCGCCCGCGGCGAGCGCCGAGGCAAACCCCCGGCGCGACAGCTCAAAATCAAACGCGCGCATCGCTAGCACGTCCCCTCGTTAGGCATCGACCAGGCGTGATGGTCGGTATGCAGCAACTCCTCGGCCAGCGGTGAGAGCGGCTCGCCCAAAAACTCGCTATAGCACGCTTGGACATCGGGATTCTCGTGCGAGAAGCGAATGTCCGCAGCGGCATCCAGCCCCCAGAGCACCTGGCCACGCTCGGCCGCCAGTTCGCAGCCGTCGTGGATGGGCTGACCGCCGCCGCCGACGCAGCCGCCCGGGCATGCCATGACCTCAACGAAGTCATAGCTCACACGGCCGTCGCGAATCGCGTCGAGCAGACGCGCGGCGTTGCCCAGCCCGTGTGCCACGGCGACGCGCACCTTGGTGCCATCGATATCGGCCACGGCTTCTTTCCAGCCGTCCAGGCCGCGCACATCGGTAAAGAAGTCGGCGTCGGGGTTCTTGCCCGTCACCAGGTAATATGCCGAGCGCACGGCGGCCTCCACCACGCCGCCCGTGGCACCAAAGATCACGCCCGCGCCCGTGCCAAAGCCCAGCGGCGTATCGAGCGGCTCCTCGACCAGCGTGTCCACGCTCACGTGGCTCGCGCGGATCATGCGCACCATCTCGCGCACCGTCAGCGCAACGTCCACGTCGGGCGCACCGCCCTCGCCCACCATGCTCGGCAGCGCGCACTCGGCCTTCTTGGCCGTGCACGGCATAACGGACACCACGAACAGGCGCTCGGACTCCACGCCCAGCACCTTGGCGTAGTAGGTCTTGGCAATAGCGCCGAACATCTGCTGCGGCGACTTGGACGTGGACAGGCTGTCGACAAACTCCGGATAGCGCGCCTTCACAAAGCGCACCCAGCCCGGGCAGCAGCTCGTAAACATGGGCCAGCCGCGGCTGTCGCCCTCGCCCTTGGCGGCGGCGCCCAGGCGCTCGATCAGTTCGGATCCCTCCTCCATAATGGTGAGGTCGGCCGAGAAATCGGTGTCGAACACGTACTCAAAGCCCACGCGGCGCAGCGCGCAGGCCAGGCGCTCAACGGTGGCCTCCTCGCGAGATATGCCGAGTTCCTCGCCCCAGGCGCTGCGCACGGCCGGCGCGATCTGCACCAGCACGATCTTGTCGGGATTAGCGAGCGCGTCAAACACGGTCTCGGTATCGTCGCGCTCGCGCAGGGCGCCCGTCGGACAATGTGTAATGCACTGGCCGCACGCGACGCAATCGGTCTTGCCGATCGGTGCGCGCCCGCGGGTACCCACGGCGGTATGCGTGGCGCGGTTGGTCAGGTCCCAAATCCCTAGGCCCTGCACGCTCTCGCACACCTTGATGCAGCGCATGCATTTAATGCACTTGTCGTTTTCGCGGATGATGGGAAAATCGAAATCCCAGCCCTCGCCCGCCAAATGCCTTTGATACGGCAGATAGAAAATGCCCAGATCGTTGGCGATGGTCTGCAAGTTGCAGTTGCCGCTGCGCACGCAGCTCGTGCACTGCGAATCGTGCTGGGACAGCAGCAGCTGCACGTTGGTGCGACGCGCCTCGCGGGCCTTGGGGCTGTTGGTGTGGACCACCATGCCGTCGAGCACGTAGTTGTTGCAGGCGGCAACCAGCTGGTCGCAGCCCTCAACCTCGACCACGCATACGCGGCAGCCGCCGATCTCGTTTAGATCGCGCAGGTAGCACAGGGTGGGAATCTGGATGCTGACGGACTTGGCCGCATCCAGGATCGTGGTGTGCTCGGGAACCACGACCTCGCAATTATCGATAGTGAGCTTGACCATGTTATGCGCTCCGTTTTCGGTGTTGTCGCTGACGGTGGTGTTGTTGGGCTCTACCATTCCAGGTTCCTCCCTCCGCGGAACGCGCCAAAGCCAAAGTGATCGCAACGCAGGCAGCGGCTCGCCTCCTGGCGCGCCTCCTGCTCGGTGAGACCCTGCTCGACCAGATCCCAATCGTGAATACGCTCGCCGGCCTCGCGCTCGCCCAGCTCGCAGCGGCCGCACTCATGCTTGCCCTTAAACTGGACGGTCGGCAGCTCGACCTCGAGCTTGATCTTGTGGTCAAAGCCCAGGTAGCGGTCGATATTTGCCGAAGCCACGCGGCCGGCGTTGATGGCACGGATGACGGTGGCGGGACCGGTCTGGCAGTCACCGCCGCTAAAGAGGCCATCGAAGTTGGGCACGGCGCCATCCGAATCGGTGACCACGCAGCCCCACTTACAAGCGATGCCCATGTCCTCAAACGGCTTGGAATCGATGTCCTGGCCAATGGCCACAAACACGCGCTCGCAGGGAATGACGCGCTCGGGCGTGGCGGCGGCACGCGGGGCCGGACGCCCACGACGGGGCTCGCCGATAATCTGCGGCTGCACGCGCAGGCCACTCACGCGACCTTCCTCGCCCGTCTTGATAGCGAGCGGGGCGGTCAACTCCAGCACCTCGCAGCCCTCGGCCTGGGCGCCGGCGATCTCGGCGTCCTGGGCCGTCATGTCGCAGATGCGACGGCGGTAGACGATGCTCACCTTTTCGGCACCGCAGCGCACGGCGGAGCGCGCCACGTCCATGGCCACGTTACCGCCGCCGATGACGCACACGCGCTGGCCGCTCAGGTCGGGCAGCTCGTCATCGCCGATGGCGCGCAGCATCTTGACGGCCGACTCCACGCCGGGAGCCTCTTCGCCCGGAAGGCCGAGCTTCTTATCGCTGTGGGCGCCAATGGCCAGGTAGACGGCATCGAACTCGTCGCGCAGACGGGCAAGCTCCTCGCCGTTGACGGAGTGGTCGAGCTCCACGTCGATGCCGGCGCTCAAGATCCAGTCGATCTCGGCCTGCAGGCGCTCGCGCGGCAGACGATAGCTGGGGATGCCGTAGCGCAGCATGCCGCCCAGGTGGTGGCGCTGCTCCAAGATGGTCACCTTGTGGCCCATCACGGCCAGGTAGTAAGCGCAAGAAAGACCGGCCGGGCCGCCGCCGATCACGGCGACGCGCTTCCCGGTGTTGTCCACCACATGCGGCTTGTGGTCGTTGAGGTCGCTATGCTCAACGGCAAAACGCTTGAGGGCGAGGATGTTCATGGGGTCGTCGACCATGCCACGGCGGCAGTGCATCTCGCAGGGATGCTCGCACACCAGGCCGCAGACGAGCGGCAGCGGATTGTTCTTGCGGATGACCTTGACGGCGTCGGCATAGCGGCCGGCCTCGACCAGCGAAATGTACCCGGGAATGTCGACGTGCGCCGGGCAGCCCGAAACGCACGGGACGCGGGCCTCGCGGTCAAAGCCGCAGGAGTGCTCGCGAATGTGGTGCTCAAAATCGTCGCGGAAGCCGCGAATGGCCGTGAGTGCCATGGCGCCAGCTTCGTAGCCGATGGCGCAGTCGCTCGAAAGGTAGATGGTGCGGGCCGTGCGCTCAATCAGATTGAGCGTTGACTCGTCGGCGCGGCCCTCGAGCACATCGGCGAGCAGGTCGCTCAGCGCGCTCAGGCCCACGCGACAGGGCGTACACTTGCCGCAGCTCTGCGTCGAGCACAGGTTGACGAGCGCCGCCGTAAACTCAACGGGGCACGGGGCGAGCGAACTCACCGCCAGGCGACGTCCGAGCGCATCGTGCAGGTCGTCCATGACGGCCTGAGCGTGGCTGCGTTCCATTACATGCAGTCGAGCCATAAGATCCCCTCTCACATGGCAGCCCGGAGGCGAGGCCGGGCGAAGTTGCTACACGCACAACACTGACCTAAAAAGTTGTTAGGTCTCCACACGGTTCGGCAGGCGGTATAAAATGTCGCCCTCAGCGGCGAAAACGAACATTACCGCAGATAAATGCCATATTTGATAAAACGCGTTACCAAATGACAATGCCCCGCCCACGCAATCACGTGGACGGGGCATTGCTCCTGGCATGCGGTCAGCGACCTGTTGCTTTTACTTAAGCTCGGGCCAGTAACCCTTGTTGGCCTCGATCATGTCGTCGAGAACTTCCCTGGCGACGTTCATCGAAGGCACGGTCTTGTTGAGCGTAAAGGCCTTGAGTGCCTTCTCGTACGAACCCTCGATCGTGGCCTCGACCACGAGCTTCTCGGAGTTGAGCTGCTGCATCATGAGGCCCTGCTGGAACAGCGGAATGTTGTCGCGGCTGATGACCTCGGGGCCGTTCTTGCCAATGTAGGCAGGCAGCTCGACCATAGCGTCGTAGGGCATGTTGGGGATTGCGCCCTTGTTCTCGCAAATGACCAGGAAGCGCTGCTTGGTGTCGTTCTTCAGAGCGATGGCCAGATCGGCAATCCAGTCGCCGTGGCTGCCCGCGTAGAACGTGCTCTCGTCGATCTCGCCCGTCTTCTCGTAGTGGTCGATGCCGTCGAAGAGGTTCTTCTCGCGCGTCTCCTCAACCTCGTTAGCACGGGTGCGCTCGGGGTTGGAATGCTCGACGAACTCCTTCTGCTGCAGGTAGTAGTTCAGATACGTGTTGGGCAGGTACTCCGGGAAGCACTCCATGATCTCGTACTCGCCCTTCCAGACGTAGTACCAGCTGCCCTTGGTGTGACGGTTCTGCTCGGGGTGCTCGTCGGTGGCCTCCTCGGGCTTCTTGGACATCAGCGAGCTCATGCCCTTGAGGTACGAATCGGGCAGCAGAATCTCGTGCTCCTTGATGTACTCGCGCAGCTGCGGCAGCACCTCCTCGCCCTTGTGGCGAATCGAGGTGAACCAGCCAAAGTGGTTAAGGCCGAAGTAGTCGTACTCAACATCCTTCTTGTCGATATCGAGCGCGGCGCAGACCACGTCAATGATCGCGATCGGCATGTCGCAGATGTTGATGATGCGAGCGTTGGGGCGCAGAACGCGGCAGCCCTCGGACACGATGGCGGCAGGGTTGGAGTAGTTGAGAATCCAGTAGTCCTTCTTGGCGTACTTCTCAACGTCATCGATCAGCTCGACCATGGGGAAGATGGTGCGCATGCCGTAGGCAAGGCCGCCGCAGCCGCAAGTCTCCTGGCCCACGCAGCCGTGACGCAGCGGAATCTTCTCGTCCTGCTCGCGCATGGCATAGCCGCCCACGCGCATCTGGGCAAACACGAAGCTGGCGTCGGTGAAGGCGGTCTTCTTGTCGGTGGTCACCGTAAGCTTGATGTCCAGGCCAAGGTCCTCGTGCAGAATCCAGTCCACGAGCACGCCGATCTTGCGCTGACGCTCCTCGTTAATGTCGTACAGGCGGATCTCGTCAACATCGAGCTCGTCCTTGCGCAGGGCGATGGATTTGACGATGCCGGGGGTAAAGGTGGATCCGCCACCGCACAGAGTGATGATCATTGTTTACTGCTCCTTCTCAATTGCGTTCTCGACCTTGTCGCGCATCTCGGCGACCTTCATGCCAAAGATGATCTGGATATTGTTACCGTTGCGGTTGATACCGCTGTTGGGCACGTGATTGATGAGGCTCTCATCGACGAGGTCCGGGTTCTTAACGTTCACGCGAAGTCGCGTAAAGCAGTTCTCGAGCTCCTCGATGTTGTCCTTGCCGCCAAGGCCTGCGACCAGGTCGGCGATGCCCGCGTCGACGCCCTCTGCGGGAGCCGCGGCGACGGCGCCCTGCTTTACCGCGACGGACGCGGCAGCCTCGCCCTCGGCAACGGACTCAGCAAGCTCGGACTCTTCCTCGCGACCAGGCGTGTGGAGGTTGAGCTTCTTAATGAGGAAGGTGAAGAGGAAGAAGTACAGCGCGGCGTTGACGACTCCGAGCACCAGCATCATCGGCCAATTGGTCTTATCGACACCGAGGACCAGGTTGGAGACCACGATGTTGATGATGCCGCCAGCAGTCGAAGCAGGCACGGAAAGGACCTTGAGCAGGACCAGGAAGATGCCGGAAAGAACCGAGTGAACGACAAAGAGCACGGGAGCGGCAAAGACAAAGAGGAAGTCCATGGGCTCGGTGACGCAGGAGAGCACGGCGGTGATGATCAGCGGGATGATAACGGCCTTGGTCTTATCCTTGTTCCCCTTGTAAGCGGTGAAGATAAAGGCAAGACCGATACCGATGTAGGGCCACAGGTTGTTGAAGGTGTAGCTGTTGAAGTAGGTGCTATCGGAGAAGGGCTGGCCCGTCATTGCCATCTCGGCAACACGGATGGGGTAGGCACCGGCGATAACCTGATCGCCCAGCGTCAGGGTGCCACCCACATCGGAGAACTGGAACGGGGTGTAGATGAGGTGGTGCAGACCGGTGGGAACGAGCAGCTTGTTGAGCATGCCGTAGATAAACAGACCGATGTTGCCCGACTCCTTAATGATGCCGGCAACGGAGGAGATGGCACCCTGAACCGGAGGCCAGACGATGCAGAAGCCAGCGCCCATGATCCAGGAAATGATGATCATGATCAGGAACGGGAAGCGAACGCCCGAGAACATCGAAAGAGCAATGGGGAACTGCTTGTTCGAGTACTTGTTGAACACGGCACCGGTGATGCAACCAAGAATGATGCCGCCAAACACGCCGGTATCGAGCACCTGAATGCCCATAACGGTGCTCTGGCCGGTTCCGGTAAGGCCGAGCATGCCGCTCGCTTCGGCAAGAGAGCCGGTGGCGTTGAGCACGATGTTGTTAGCCTGCAGGAACAGGAAGAACGACATCAGGGCGATCAGCGAAGCATGGCCCTTGTTCTTCTTTGCCATGGCGCCGGCGATGCCCACGCAGAACAGAATCGAGAGGTTGTTGATGATAAACATCAGCGACTGATAGACAACGGCGCCCACAAGCTGGAACGGACCGGAGCCCAGCACGGGAATCATGGCGCAAATGGTCTTGTTGGTCAGAATGATGCCCACGATGAGCAGAATGTCGGCAACCGAGAGATACATCATCGGCTGGACGATCGACTTCGCGAACACCTCCAACGGCGCTTTGAAATTGAACTTCTTTTTTGCGGTCATAGCGGTACTCCCCTTCCTTTTCCGCAAATTAAGACAGATGTGCCCTGGACAAGACCGTGAGCCTTGCCTTATATCAATCGATGCGTGGGCACGTTATGCTTAGAGACCAGGTTCTCCAAGCAGGTTAACAATGTGATATGCGAGATAACTCTTCTCGGCATTGGAAACGA
Source organism: Collinsella sp. (assembly GCA_048205975.1). Classification (GTDB taxonomy): domain Bacteria; phylum Actinomycetota; class Coriobacteriia; order Coriobacteriales; family Coriobacteriaceae; genus Collinsella. The sequence goes on along the minus strand of DBEWTI010000006.1, from coordinate 2,604 downwards.
CAACGTTATAGGTTGACGACAGGTGGGCGGCAATGGCATCTGTGCACGAAAACGCCGCCGGATACCTCGTCTCATCGATTCGGAACAGCGCATCGTCATCGATTTGCCCGGCTTCGGGATCGAGCGCCCGCTGTGCGAAAAACTGCAGATGGCGAACGAAGCGCTCATAGGGCAACGAGGTGTCGTCGAGGGTCGCAGCGTAACGATCGGAAACAATCGCGAGTACGTCGCGAACAAGCTGGACCGAGATGATGAGACGGTCGGAGCGTTGCGGCATGGTGGCGTTGACGATATGCAGCGTAATAAAACCCTGCTCCCCCTCGCTCATCTCAAAGCCCATATACTCTTTGATGATCTGCAGCGCACGGCCCGCAAGCGCATACTCCTTGCGATAGAACTGCTGGATCTCGAGCAGCAGCGGATTCTCACACGGAACGCCCTTGCGTTCGCGCTCGAGGGCGAGACTGATGTGGTCTGCGAGAGCGATGAGGATCTTGTCGTTGATATCAACGTTGAGCTCTCGACGGAGCATCTGAACAATGTCCTCGGCGATCACGAGGTTGACGGTGGGGATGGACTCCAAAAGATGAGCCAAGCGGTCAATCGTACGCGAATCCTGCGAAGTACCCTCCTGCAGCGCGTAGGTCTTCTCTATCGACGCCTCATCGATAGCATCGCCGGCACGGCGGCCAAAGCAGAGGCCTCGGCCGATGACGATGAGCTCGGAGCCATCGTCCGAAGTGACCATTGCGACGTTATTGTTAAAAACTCGCTTGATAACCACGGCATCCACCACAAGAACTTACTCGGAAAGCCAGACGACAGGCTCTTTAACAGCAACAGGACCAGAAGCGTGCTCACGAAGAAGAGAGTTCTCCGGGCGCTCACACACGACAACAAAAACCGTGGGGTCAAAGCCAGCGGCGCGAACCACATCGAAATCAACCTCGACGAGGGGCTGACCCGCATCGACATGATCGCCCTGGGCAACAAGCGCATGGAAGCCCTTGCCCTCGAGCTTAACGGTGTCGATTCCGATATGCAGCATTACCTGAGCGGAGCTGTCGTCGCACATGATACCCAGCGCATGCTCAGTCGGGAACAGCGCCGCGATGGTACCGGAGACAGGAGCGCACACGCGTCCCTCGTTGGGGATCACGGCAACGCCGTCGCCCACGGCACGGCTGCTAAAAGCGGGGTCATTGGTTTTTTCTAGGTGAACAAGCTCGCCGGAAACAGGGGCGAGGATTTCGAACTCGGAGGTCGTAGTCTTCTGCTCATCCGAGCCGCCCATCAGGCGAGAAAAGAAACCCATGGTGGCATGTCCCTTCATAAATATAGCCCAACCAAAATCAAGCGAATGCGTCCCTAGAGACACACCCGTTCAAAGACTTTGGTTAGGCCCACGTCCTAGGGACTCGGTAACCTTCCGCATTTCTTTTTACGGGGGTTATTGTAGGCAACAGCAAAGCCAGAATAGTCATTATGACCGGTGGGCGGTATTTATTCTTCGATAAACGGTATTTAAGCGGCACTTAGGGACGTTCCTTTCCCGCCGGCACCCAGAGACGCTCCTTGCACCAATCTCGTTTGCGCTAGATAAAGAGTTCGCATTCCTTCCGCTCGACGCAAGCCTTGCTCAGCATCTTGGTAACGGCGGCAAGTTTGTTAGGGTCAAGTTTGCGAGCATTCTGCGGGCATACGGAAATGCAGCGCATGCAGGAGATGCACGCCTCGCCATCCACCTGCCTTGGATCGTCCTTGTCGATAGCTCGAACAGGGCACAACGCAGCGCATGCGCCGCAGGAGACGCAGCGCTCCGTTGTCTGGGGCACCATGCTGTGGCCTCCAGCTTGCTTATAAGGACGATTGCCGGGAATAGAGGGCTCGGATATATCCCCATCCAGTAGCTTTTGCCGAATCCGCTGTGCAAGCTCTGAAAGCTGCACCACGTCCTGCGCATCCGGTCGCCCGACAGCAAACTGACGAGCAACGGAATGCTCAGCAATGGCAGAAACCGCCGCGATCACCCGAAATCCGGCACGTTTCGCAACGTCTTCCAACTCTACGAGCGTATCCTCAAACGCGCGGTTTCCGTATACACAGACCAGAACGGCGCGAGCTCCGTTGCCGCGCACCATGCCCAAACGGTCAACCACCACAGCCGGAACCCTGCCGGCATACGACGGGACGGAGATTACGGCCACGTCGTCCTTCGCCATCGAGACAGCGCTGAAATACAGCCCGCTATCGGTCAGATCGACGGTAACGGTGTTCCCGTCCAACGCCCCGGCCACAAGGCCAGACACTTTCTCCGTTCCACCCGTCGGACTAAACACCATTTCGAACACGCTCATCAAGACACCCTCCCCTGTGCTTGTCAACACACCAAATCGCCCACATGCTTAGACAGAGTATATGGCACGCGGGAACACCCCGGTTTTGGTACAAAGGGGTCAGGTTTGTTTTGAACTGCGTCCCGAATCTTGGCCTTCTTTATTAGAAGCGAACACTAGGACGCTTTCAATAGCCGTTTCCGAAACTCCACCGGGGTGAGGCCGCCGAGCGCCACCTGGCGACGCCTCGTGTTCCAATGCACGACGT